>CAZCAL010000001.1:0-13546 GCA_964496625.1 uncultured Verrucomicrobiaceae bacterium
CTACACCACGCCCTACCGGACGTTGATGATTGATGATAAACAAGTGAAGCGGTCGCTTGGCCAGCCTGGAAAGATTGACGGCGGTCATGACCCCGCTGAAGCCTCCACCGACGATGGCAATGCGTGTGGGTTTGGATTCTGGCATGAGTAACGCAAAAATGACGCCCAAGGACAGGTCTGTCCATAATATATTTCAATATAGGAATAATTACAGGCAACCACCGTTCTATGATTTGTTGGGCATGTGACGTATCTTCTTCACGGAGCACCGCCCACTTGACCGATTTCCCATGAAACCGCTTTCCCTCATTTTCCTCTCGTCATTCATCGCAGCATCTCCAGCTCCCGCTGCGGTGGAAATCGACTACAATCGCGACATCCGCCCGATCCTCTCAGAGAACTGCTTTGCCTGCCACGGTTTCGATGAAAAGGCGCGCAAAGCAAAGCTACGTCTGGACGTGCAAGAATCCGCCTACACAGAGCGAGATGGCGTCACAGCCATCAAGCCAGGGGATTTGAAGAACAGCGCAGCCTGGCAGCGCATCATCACGGACGACGAAGACGATCTGATGCCTCCACCGAAATCGCATCTCACACTCACACCAGCAGATAAGGCCAAGCTCAAAGCTTGGATCGAGCAGGGCGGAAAGTATGCGGGCCACTGGTCCTTCATCGCACCCAAGCGACCCGCCATCCCCGCAGGCTCTACAAACGCAATTGATGCGCTGGTCCGCCAGCGCCTAGCCGAACAGGGCCTCAAACTCTCCCCCGAAGCAGACCGCGCGATGCTGATCCGTCGAGTGAGCCTGGACCTGACAGGGCTCCCGCCGAGCGGCGATGAGGTCAGGGCCTTCGTCAGTGACAAGAGCCCGGAGGCTTACGGGGCTTTAGTGGATCGTCTGCTCAAGAGCCCACATTTTGGCGAACGTGTGGCATTGGACTGGTTAGATTCTGCGCGTTATTCTGACACCAACGGCTTCTCCATTGATGGCGGCCGGCAGATGTGGCTCTGGCGCGATTGGGTGATCCAGGCCTTCAATGACAACAAGCCGTATGACCACTTCCTGACGGAACAACTTGCTGGCGATCTCATGCCCAATCACACCGAAGCGGACCTGATCGCGACGGGTTTCCAACGCAATAACATGGTAACGCACGAAGGCGGCACCATCCCAGACGAGAACCTCACCAACTACAATGCGGATCGAGTCAAGACGCTTGGCGAAGCGGTGCTTGGCCTCACACTCGGCTGTGCCCAGTGCCACAATCACAAATTCGATCCCATCACCCAGCAAGACTACTACCAGATGTTCGCCTTCTTTAATTCGCTGAGCGATAAAGGTCTGGACGGCAATGGTGGAGTGAATCCAGGTCCCTTCATCACGGCCAAGACCGTCCTCAAAACAGATGAACTCCCTGAGGTGCAAAAAAAGATCGCTATGCTCCAAGAGAAGCTAGCCAAGCCCGACGGACAGGTCTTGGCCGCCTGGGAAAAGCGTGAACAGGCCCGTCTCGCAACTCGCGGGCAAGGCATCCAAGTGCACCCTGTGCAGGTGCTCAAAATCTCCACCCCAAATCGAGGCGCAGGCTTTGATGTGGATGGCATCAATGGAGTGCTGCTAAAACAAGTGGGCGATCTCGGTGCCTTTGATGTCTCGGCGAAGTTGCCCAGCATCAGCGAACCCGTTACCGGCGTTCGGGTCGTCATCCAGCCAGTCCCCGAACTACCCGGCGGAGGCTGGGGCAGTGGCCCCATCGCGAAACGAGCACGCGGAAAGACCGCAGCGGAACCGCCAGACAAGGGAACCTTTGTGCTGACGGCCATTGGCGCCACTGCAGACAGCGTCGCCAACGATCAAGTCAATCTCCACAAGTTGGAGCCAATCGCAGGTACCACGGCCAATTCGTGGACCGAAGAGTTTCCACCCTCTGGCTGTCTTGATCCACGCAACGAGAGCGGGTGGTCACCGGACATTGCCACAACGGGTGCCGTGCATCTAACAGCCACGTTTGAGCAACCCCTGGATGCTTCCAAAACACCCTTTCTCACCACCCAACTCAACTTCGGCCACGGGCAGAGCCTTGTCCCGCAGCATATTGAACTGTTCGTCATCACCGGCACGGATGATGATAGCGATCTACCCGCTGCCATCATCGACATCCTCAAGACTCCACCTGAAAAGCGCACCACCGCGCAACAGGCCGCCCTTTGGAAACACTGCGCTGCTCATGCTGAAGAACTTCAACGCACTCGCGTCGATCTCGCGAACCTGGAGGAGCGTGTCGCCATACTGACGGGATCTTTCCCGACCATGGTCATGGATGTAGCGCCGAAGCCGCGTGAAACCTTCATCCTCAATCGTGGTGACTACTCCCAACCCACAGTAAAAGTCGTCGCAGGCACCGTCGCCGCCTTGCCGCCCATGCCGGATGGAGCCAGCGCGGATCGGCTTGGTCTGGCCAAATGGATCACCATGAAATCCAATCCACTCACTGCACGCGTCGCTGTGAATCGCTTTTGGAAGATGCTCTTCGGAACGGGCATCGTCGCCACCCCAGCAGATTTCGGCGCGCAAGGAGAGTGGCCCAGCCACCCAGACGTGCTGGATTGGTTAGCCGTCGAGTTCATGGACAGCGGCTGGGACGTCAAGCATCTGGTCAAGCTGATCGTCATGAGCGATACCTATCGCCAAACCTCTGCTGCGACGCCAGAGATGCTGGAGCGCGATCCGCAGAACCGCTTGCTTGCACGCGGACCACGCTTTCGGCTGCCAGCGGAACTCCTGCGCGATGCAGCGCTCGCGACCAGCGGGCTTCTGGTCGCACGAATCGGCGGCCCAAGTGTGAATCCATACACACCTGGCGACTTGTGGCGCGAGGTCAGCCACTACGGCAGCACACCGGCCACAGCCCAAACTTTTGTGCAAGATCACGGTGAAAAGCTCTACCGGCGCAGCCTCTACACTTATTGGAAACGCACCGCTGCCCCGCCAAACATGACGGCCTTTGATGCACCCAATCGCGAGATCTGCACCATCGCCCGAGGCAATACCACCACACCACAGCAAGCGCTCGTCACGCTCAACGATCCGCAGTTTGTCGAGGCATCTCGCGCTTTCGCCGAACGCATTTTGCACCAAACAGGTGATGACTCCGCCAAGCTCCGCTGGGCCTTCCTCGAAGCGACCTCACGAAGTCCAAAAGAAGCGGAACTGAAGGTCCTACATTCCACCCTCGAACGTGAACGGCAGCGTTATACCCAGAACCCGCAGGCTGCTGAGTCCGCACTCAATGTCGGCGAATCTCCGCGTGATCTCGACCTTCCCCCTGCGGAGCACGCAGCGTGGATGCAAGTCGCCACACTTCTTTTGAACCTCAGCGAGAGCGTAACCCGCAACTGAACAACTCACTCTCATGACACCCCTTCAAGATCATCTCGCCCATCTCACCCGCCGCACCTTTTTTGGTGATGTCTCTCGCGGCATTGGCACCATCGCACTGGGCAGCCTCCTTCACCCAGAACTCCTCCGCTCTGCGCAGGACCGACCCCATATCGGGCTCGCCGGATTCCCGCACTTCGCGCCGAAGGCGAAGCGTGTCCTGTGCCTATTCCAGAGCGGAGGGATGTCGCACATCGATCTCTTTGATGACAAGCCGACGCTTCACAAGCACGCAGGTCAAGAGCTTCCACCCAGCGTCAAAGGCACGCAACGCCTCACTGGCATGACCAGTGGCCAAAGCGCCTACCCCGTGGTTCCGCCATTGATGGCTGGCAAGCGCTGCGGCAAAAACGGCACCTGGATCAGCGATCTGCTACCGCATCTCCAGACCGTCGCAGATGACATCTGTTTGGTGAAGAGCCTGCACACTGAGTCCATCAACCACGATCCTGGTGTCACCTTCATGAACACTGGCAATCAACTGCCTGGATATGCCAGCATGGGTGCCTGGGTGAGTTATGGTTTGGGCACGGAAAACGAAAACTTCCCTGCCTTCATCGCGATGGTCTCGCAGGGCACCGGCAAGAATCCTGGGCAGCCAATTTTTTCGCGTCTTTGGGGCAGCGGATTCCTGCCTTCCTCTCATCAAGGTGTGGGTCTGCGACCCGGCAAGAATCCGGTGCTCTACCTTGAGAACCCTCCTGGTGTAGATCGTCCGCAAAGACGCGCCTTGCTTGATGATCTTGCGCAATTAAATCAAATGAGGGCGGATGAACTTGGTGATCCAGAGACACTCACTCGCATCAAGGCCTATGAAATGGCGTATCGCATGCAAACTTCTGTGCCAGAGCTTTCCGATATCAGTGGGGAGAGCAAGGCCACGCTCGAGGCCTACGGACCAGAGGTGCACAAGCCCGGAAGCTACGCAGCGAATTGCCTGCTAGCGCGCCGCCTGCTTGAGCGTGATGTGCGCTTTGTTCAGCTCTTCCATCGTGGCTGGGATCAACACATCGCGATCTCACGACAATTGCCGAATCAGTGCCAAGACATTGATCAACCGACTGCGGCGCTGATCAGGGACCTCAAACAAAGCGGTCTACTGGAGGATACCCTGGTCGTCTTCGCCACCGAGTTTGGGCGCACCGTCTTTAGCCAGGGAAAACTAGGTGATCCAGGCATGGGCCGCGATCACCATGGACGCAGCTTCACCGTATGGCTGGCGGGTGGCGGGATTAAAGGCGGCATCGAGTATGGCGCTACCGATGACTTCTGCTACAACATCGTGGAGAATCCAGTCCACATCCGCGATCTCCATGCGACGATCCTGCATTGTCTCGGCATTGACCACACCCGCTTCACGCACAAATTCCGGGGGCTCAATGTACGGCTCACCGGTGTGGAAGAGGCTCACGTGGTAAAGGGGATCTTGGCATGAATTGTCTGCGTTCACTTCTCACCGTTGCCAGCGTAAGCTGCGCCCTCACTGCCTCCGCCAAAGAGCCGTTCAAGCCAAATCTGGGTCCTGATCTTCCCACATTCACGATCTCGTGCGGTGAGGTGACGATGCTGATGCGACAGGTCACGCAATGGACACCGGGGCGCATTGACTATCGTGGAGCTGCGATGACGACAGAGCGCAGCGCCTATGGCACGGTGTTTTCGTTTCCTGATGTCGGTTTCATCGGCACAGCACATCTTGAGAACGAGCCCGAGAAGCTCCATTCGCTCGCTTTTTATTTGGATGGCAAACAGATCGAGGTGCCGACCCCGGCGATAACGGGAGACTCGTTCCGGTTCGAGAGAAAGTCGCGCATTCGCTCCTTTGATCTGAGCAATATCATTGTGATCAAAGACAACCAGATCTCCGAAACGACAACCGTTCACACCGCCGAGGCCACGCCACTGAAATTGGTCTATCACTTCATGCATGCATGGGCGCCGACCGTGTCAGCCTTTCTGGCTGGCAATGATGCGGAACCAGACAAAGCCATCTCAGGTCCGTTGCGTGACGACGCTGAGGTGGTGAGGAAGTTTTACATCAACCAGCGCGTGGACTGGATGGCAGTGTATGAGCCCAAGAGCGGCCAGTTCGCCGTATCACGTCTGATGCAAGCACCAGAGCTCGGCGACCACATCTCCACCCTCTGGAATGTGCCCGGCACCTACCGGAAGTTTTATCTGAAGTGCTTCAACAATGCCACGGTGCCCGCTGGCTTCACCGGCACCTGGAAGATGATCACAGCCTTCGGCAGCAGCGCGCCGGATACGTGGGAATCTGCCGCAAGAAAGCTCGCCGCCGACCTGCTGGCGGGGAGGCGTGAATCGTCGAATTGACAATCAATCGTCGTTTCGGTATGATCAAAGGTATGACTGCTGCAAAAATTGCCATCACGATTGATCCCAAGCTGCTCCGCAAAGTGGATTCTTTGGTCAGTAATCGCCTCTTTAAGAGTCGAAGTCATGCAATTCAGACGGCGGTCGCAGAGCAAATCGAAGGAATGGGGGAAAGCCGACTCGCACGAGAGTGTGCAAAGCTTGATCCCGTGGATGAGGCGAAGTGGGCAGAACTTGGAATTGCTGAGGACCGTAAATCATGGCCAAAATTCTGAGGGGCGACATCGTCTGGGCTGAACTCGACCCGACTCGCGGTCGCGAACAGAGTGGGCACAGGCCAGTACTCGTAATCAGTCAGTCAGTTTTTAACGAGCGCTCTGGCACCGTGATAGCCATCGCGTTAGCCACTCAAGAGCCCCGAGCCGGGTTTCCCCTGACACTGGAATTGACGAAATCCAAGGTTCCCAAAAGGTGCTGGGTTAAGATCAGCCAAATTCGAGTTCTGGCGGCCGAGCGCCTCGGCAAAAGGATCGCACGAACTGAGGCCACCGAGCTTGCGCAAATCATTGAAGGGCTAAACGAAATTGTCGGCGGGCCGTGATTCCTCGAATCAAACACGTCTTCACAAAGCCACCTTCCTCAATCGCAGCGCATTGGCTACTACGCTGAGCGAACTAAAGCTCATCGCTGCCCCAGCGATCATCGGGCTCAACAGCAACCCGAAGACGGGATACAACGCACCTGCGGCGATGGGCACGCCGAGTGCGTTGTAGAGGAAGGCAAAGAGCAAGTTCTGCCGGATGTTGCTCATGGTGGCGCGCGATAGAGTGATCGCCTTGGCGATGCCGCGGAGATCGCCTTTCACCAGCACGACTGGCGCGCTTTCCATGGCCACATCGGTGCCGGTTCCCATGGCGATGCCCACATCTGCGGCGGCTAACGCTGGCGCGTCGTTGATACCATCGCCAGCCATCGCGACGATCCTACCGCTGTTTTGCAGGGCACGGACCTGCTCGATCTTTTGCTCCGGCAAAACGCCCGCGTGGACTTCATCGATGCCGAGTTGCCGCGCCACGGCTTTCGCTGTCGCAGGGTGATCGCCCGTGGCCATAATCAGCTTCACTCCCATCGCGTGCAGTTGCTTCACCGCCTCTGCGCTGCTGTCCTTGATCGGATCCGCGATGGCGATGAGGCCCGCGACCTCTGTCCCTTGCGCGATCCACAGCACCGTGCGGCCCTCCTCCTGCCAAGACTCTGCCTTTTTCACAATGGCCTCCGTCGGCACCGTCCCTTCCTTTTCCAGCCAAACCTGCGTGCCGATGCGATAGAGTTGCCCCGCCACTTTGCCGCTCACGCCATGGCCGACGATGGCGCTGAAGTCCTCCACGTTTGGCAGGTCCAAGTCGCGTTCCTTTGCTGCCGCCACGATGGCTGCGGCCACGGGATGCTCTGAAGCCTGCTCCACCGCCGCGATGTCGCGCAGCACTTCCTCAGTGACCTCAAAGAGATCTACCACTCGCGGGCGGCCCTCCGTCAAGGTGCCGGTCTTATCGCAGACTAGATGGGTGACTTTTTCGAGATGCTGCAGCGCCTCTGCGCCACGCAAGAGGATGCCCTCTTGGGCACCGCGGCCAATCCCCACCATGATCGACATCGGCGTAGCGAGACCCAATGCACATGGGCAGGCGATGATCAGCACTGCCACCGCATTCACAAGCGCAAAGACCAGCTTTGGCTCCGGCCCCAGCCAATACCACAGGGCAAAGGTGGTCAGTGCGATCACTGCCACGACGGGCACAAACCACGCCGCCACACGATCCACCATCGCTTGCACGGGCGCACGGCTGCGCTGCGCATCGGCCACCAGTTGCACGATGCGGGATAGCATGGTGTCCGCTCCGATCTTTTCCGCTACCATGATCAGACTGCCGGTGCCGTTGATCGTGCCCGCCGTCAGGGCCGCGTCCACTTGCTTTTCCACTGGCAGAGACTCCCCCGTCAGCATCGATTCATCCACGCTGGAGCCGCCCTCCACGACCTTCCCATCCACCGGAACGCGCGCCCCAGGTCGCACCCGCAGCCGATTGCCCACCTGCACTTCTTCCAGCGGCACTTCAGATTCCTGGCCGCTTTCATCGATACGCACCGCCACCTGCGGGGCGAGATCCAGCAGCGTCTCTAGTGCAGCAGAGGTGCGGGATCTCGCCTTGATCTCCAGCATCTGTCCAAACAACACCAGCACAATGATCACCGCAGCCGCCTCAAAGTACACAGGCGGTCCGTGCATGCCGCGCAGCGCCTCTGGGAACCAATCTGGCTTTAGCAGCGCCACCACGCTGAAGATCCATGCGGCACCCACTCCCAGCATGATCAGTGTAAACATGTTCCACCGCCCCGTGCCGAGCGACCGCACCCCGCGCACCAGAAAGGGCCAGCCGCACCACGCCACCACAGGCGTCGCCAGTAAAAACTGCGTCCAGCGGCTCCACGGTGCCTCCGCCCAGTGAGACAGCGCCCCCGGCAGAAAGTGGGACATCGCCAAAAGAAAGACCGGCACTGTCAAAACCACGCCCACCCAAAAGCGTCGCGTCATGGATACCAGCTCCGTATCATTGCCGGCGTCGCGCACCAGCGGATTGCGCTCCAGCGCCATGCCGCACTTCGGGCAATCCCCCGGCACATCGGACTCAACCCCTGGGCACATCGGGCAATAATACGCAGCGGTCGCCGAAGGCACCACCTTCTCCGCCGCCTCCCCATGGCAATGACAGCAGCAAGACGACGCCTTTTCTTTTTTCATGATCCTAAAGAGACAAACGATCCGAATCCCCAGTTAGCAACCCCAAAAGGAGTCCAGGGAACTCGGAAATAGCTCTTGGGAAACCTCTTTCCCCTCCTCGGATTTCTTTTCCGAAGGTCGTCGCAGCGCTACAGCAATCGTTCCGCTAGGGTGAGATCGGCAGGAAAGGTGATCTTTGGATTCGGCCAGGGGTCGTCCACCACTTGGACTGCTTGGCCGAGCATCTGCACGGCGGAGACTTCGTCAGTGACCAGCGCCCCGGCGGCGAGGACTGCTTCGTAGGCTTTGACCAGGAGGGCGCGATTGAAGACTTGGGGTGTCTCCATCACCCAGACGCCGTCACGATCAATCGTCTCCGTGATGCTGCCTGTGGCGTCGGCTCGTTTGAGGGTCTCGCTCATCGGACGGGCGCAGGTCGCAGCCCCAGTGGCGGATGCCTGGGCGATGCAGCGGGAAATTTGCTCTGGGCGGATGAGTGGGCGGGCTCCATCGTGGACGGCGACGAGGGTGGCCTCTGCGCTGATGGCCTGGAGACCCGCCCAGACGGAAAAGTGCCGTTCCGTTCCTCCTGGGACGATGGCGCGCAGCTTCGTGAGATGCCCCTCCGTCTGCCACTGCTCCACCGCAGCGCGCACCTCTTCTCCTGCGACGAGGACGATCTCTGCGATGTCGTCGCAGGCTTGGAACTCCCCCAGTGTGCGATGCAGCACTGGTGCCCCAGCGAGGGAGGCGAGGAGCTTATTGAATCCCATGCGGCGGCTACCGCCTGCGGCGACGATGATGGCTGAGGTCATGAGGTTGGAAAGTGTCGGCAGTGATACACCACGCGTCCGATGGTGCCAGCCTTTAATCATTGCCAAATCGCCCTCACCTGATTTGATGGCTGGATGAATAGCATGACAGGTTTCGGGCGCGGGGATGCGCAGCAGGATGGGATCACTTGGCTGGTGGAGTGTAGCTCCGTCAATCGCAAGCAACTGGAGATCGTCATCAATCTACCCCGCGAACTGGGCGAGCTAGAGATCCCGCTGCGCAATCTCATCGCCGGAAGGGTCTCCCGAGGTCGGGTGCAGGTGATGGTTCGGGCGGACACGACTTCCTCCGAAGGCAGCGCGGTGGTGCGGATCGATGAGGCGCTGGCAGCGCAGTATTTGGCTGGGCTGCGGGCACTGGGCGCAAACCTCCAGGTGCCGGACAATCTTTCGCTGGCAGAGATCGCCAAGCTACCGGGTGTGGTGCAATCGCAGACGCAGCAGATCGCGACGGACGAGGCCGCACCCGCCATCACGGCGGCGCTGGAGCAAGCCCTCGCGCAGATGCTGGCGATGCGCGAAACGGAGGGCCGCCACCTTCGCACGGACATCGAGCAACGACTCGCCGCGCTGGAGGTGCATCTAGAGAACATCAAAGAAAAAGCCCCCACCGTCCCAGAGCACCACCGCAAGCAGCTCCATCAGCGACTGGAGGAATCAGGCCTGCCAATCCCGCTAGAAGATGAGCGGCTAATCAAAGAGATCGCGCTGTTTGCGGATCGCACGGACCTTTCAGAGGAGATCGCACGTGCCTCCAGCCACTTCAGCCAGTTCCGCGCCTACCTCACCGGTAAGGAGCCTGCGGGGCGTCCGCTGGACTTCCTAGTGCAGGAGTTTTTCCGCGAGTTCAATACGATGGGATCAAAGGCCAGCAACGCCGAGATCGCCCACCACGTGGTGGCAGCAAAGACGGAGCTCGAAAAGATCCGCGAGCAATTGCAAAACGCGGAGTGAGGGCTGCCCAGCGACTAGCCACAGAGATTCGGTGGGTAGCTATGGCTTGGCGGCGCGATTCGTGGATGCTTCGCCGCTTAGCTATGGCTCCGGCGTGAGCAGCAAGCGCGGAACCTCGGACAGAAGTGGCAAGTCGTGCCTCTCTGATGAACTAAGGCTTTACCTCTGCGGCCATCTCCAGGAGGGCATCCATCATTTTGACGGAGGCTTGGGGCTCGAGGTTGTTTGTGCCCGGCCAGGTCTCGTAACCACCCAGCTCAAAGTGGCGCGGGGTGGGCATGTAGCCGTAGTAGCCGTGGGCCAGCTCTACCATGAAGGACTTGGCGAAAGGGCTGCGCTTTTTGAATTCGCGGCCTGTTTCTGCAAAGGTCTCGGCGGGCGTGGTGCCGATGCAGATGTCTCCGATGCGCAAGAGCTGCACGGGTGCTTTGGTCTCTGGGCTGGCTTCGGCGAGCCTCTGCACACGCCCTGCGTAGGCGAGCGGCAGATCGGCCTTCCCCTGGATGCGTGGAGTCTTTGCCTCGGTGTCTTTGGCCCACTGCAGGAGGTCCGCATCAATGCTGCGCCAGGCGATGGGGAGCTCCCGATAGCGTGCCTGAAGCGGGGCGCTGGATTGCCAGGTGAGGTTGCTGAGAGCACCGTTGACCTTGGCGGCGACATCCTCCGCGACGTAGCGCATCTGCTGGTAGGCAGCCGCCTTGGGCCGGGGGGTGCGGAAGTTGATGTTGTTGGTGTCTCCACTGGTGCCGTTCGCCATCATGGCGACGAAGGGTGGGTCTTCGGTGGCGTCTTTTTGCAGCCGCTTCAAGGCCTCGCAATACATACCGTAGTAGTCTGCTGAGATGTGCGCCGGACCGACGCCGCCCACGTAGTGGAGTGAGTAGGCCGAATAAACGGCGATCATGCGCCCATTGGGTTCGCGCACGGCGATGAATGACACGGCGGGATCGGGCTCGCCTGCGGGCTCCACGAGGCTGGCACTGCCTGCACCGGGGTTCATTTTCACTCTGTCGATCTTACCAAATGGGTTCGGCGGCATGGTGCCCTCCTTCAGAAACCAGCGGCGGATGAAGACATGCTCCGGCGCATCCACCGTGCCAAAGGCGATCTCCGCAGGACGCAGGAGATTCACGGCGCGGCGCACCCCGTCCGCGATGCGGCGGGCGACGAAGCTCTGGTATTCCGTCAATTGCATGTCGGACTCGTACTTGCGCGGGTTTCCGCCGAGCGCGTTGGTCGCGGAGTGGGTGTGCGTGCCAGAGATCAGGACGTTCACGGCGGGGATACCGGTGGCCTCTTCGATCATCTTTCGTGCTTCGACGGAGACACTGCGGTGCAGGCCCAAGAGATCGCAGACCACGAGGGCGAGCTTCGTTTTGCCATCGTCGAGGACGAGGCAGCGTGCGTGGAGCTCGTCGTGGATGTGCTCCGAAGGGAATGGGAGAAACCCACCGACGATATCACCCCCGATTGGCGGCGTGATGTTACTGGTGGCCGCGCCTGCCATGAGTGGCGCGCTGGGCTTATCTGCGGCATGGCTGCCGATGACGAGAAGGAGGGAGAGGAAGATGCAACGCATGAAGATCTATACAGACGTTGAGAGGCTGATTTCTCATCCGCTCTCGCAGTGGCACCCAACGGTGATCCCTCAAGCACTCAAAACAGTCCGCAGGCCAGCTTTACGAAGTTCATGCCGGAGACGGTGAGCTTTGCGCTGGTGCCGCTGCCGGTGAGGCAGCCGCGTGTGTTGTAGTAGTGGGGAATGGGATCGTCTTTGACCCATGTCACGGTGGGCTGTGAGCAGTTGCTGGCGCTGGCTTTGATCGCCACGGGTAGTCCCCAGGAACTGAAGGTGACTTCCCAGCTAGATGGCTTGCCGCTGGGCGATTCTCCGTCCAGCAGCCAGGGGTAATGCTTCAACACATCCATATCTGCGCTGCCTGGAACGAGCACTCGATAATAGGCTGGTGTGCTGGTGACGAATTGCGCAGCGGTGAGGCCAGGATTCGCTGCGTGCTTTTGATAGAGGCCCGCGATGTCTAGACCGATGAGGTTGAGACCGTTGTAGAGCCCATGGTGGTTTGGGGTGTTGAATTGGCTGTCATGCCACTGGAGGAAGCGGTCGGAGAGGAGGAGATTTAGCTCCACATGGGTGTGAGCGCGGCGTTGATCAATCCCTGCCCCGGTGTAGCCCATGATGCCGAGCGCCTGCCCGGCAGTGACCTTTTCCCCAGGTTGCGCGCTGCTCTCCCGGAGATGCGCATAGAGGGAATAAAACGGCCCATAACCCCAATCATGCTTGATGACGATGTAGCGCCCATAGTTGCTCTGGGAGGCGACGGTTGCGACGTGCATCACCTCGCCTGCGGAGATAGCGCGCACTTCATCCAGAGGATCGCCGCGCGAATCGCGGAGCACAGGTTACACGTCCATACCTTCGTGAAAGCGGGAAAACGCCAGCCGTGATCCGATGCGACGTGGATCGCGGACGAAGCCAAACTTACCACCTTCCCAAGGGGTGGTTTTTGCCCCTTCAAAGGTGCGATCCACGAACTGGTAGTAATCGGCCCCTGGGCCACCCAAGAGAGCGGCATTGTCCGTGGGCAGCACCAGACCCATGCGCTGGATCTGCGCCACTGCGGGCTGAAGAAGCGCCAAAATCAGACTGACACAGAAGAGCGGTGATCTCATCGCGCTGGAGCTGGAGCTGGAGCTGGAGCAGGAGCGGCAGGCAGCGGTGCTAGATCGCCGGGGAGCAGTGGCGGCGTGCCTTCACCCTCCACCGGGATCGCAGTCGTCGCCGCGCCGCGTGGCACCTGGACTGCGCTCGGGTCGTCCAGAATCGGTGCACCTCGTTCACTGCCGTAAGGGACAGTTTTTGGGTCCTTGCCTTGGGCTTTGCGTTTCTCTTCGGCAGCTTTTGCCTTCTCGCCTTCGCGGAAGCGCCAGAAGGATTTTTTCTTCTCCGTTTTGGTGGTCGGCGTCATCTCTAGGCTGCCAGCGGCGGAGCTGAGCCCTTTCAAGGACGGATACTTTTTGCCAAGCTCCTTCACAACGCTCTCAGGCACGCCCTGCCAAATCGTGAAGATGCCGTCACCGATGGATCGATCAATCACCACCACATCGACTGGATGACCGTTGACGACTGACCGCAGCATCAACCCCGTGCCCATGCGGGTGATCAATTCCAGCGCGCCGGTTCCTTT
>CAZCAL010000001.1:13556-17869 GCA_964496625.1 uncultured Verrucomicrobiaceae bacterium
GCCATCTCCATTCTCCGCAGGGAATGCATGAAAAGCCGCGATGTTTGCATGACTGAACTCAGGGACCTTTTTGAAGACGACCTGACGGCCATCGACCATGTCGGGGAAGATTGTTTTGGGGGAGTCATTCATGGTGCCCTCTGAGTGCACACTGATGGTGAACTTGGGCTTCGTGCTCATGGCTGGCGAATCACCTGCGCAGCACAGCAGCAAGGCGGAAAGAAGGGCGATGTATTTCGACATGCTGCGATCAAACCAGAAATCGCACGGGAATGCAAGGAGGGTGCGCGCAATTCGGAGCCCAGAAATGTGTCTAGACGTCTCATTTGATCGGTGCACCTTGCTGCTTGAGAAGCCAGCCAAATTCAGAACACTCAGCATCTCCTCCATCGGTTCGCGAAGATTGGCAGCGCCTGTTCGCCCAACCGGGGCCTTTGCTGGCGCTGGCACCGATGCAGGACGTGACGGATTGGGCCTTTTGGAATCTCGTGCACCAGTATGGTGGCGCGGACATCTACTTCACAGAGTTCTTCCGTGTCACGCCTGACTCGCGATTGGATCGCGAAATCCTCCGCTCCATCACCCACAATCCCACGGGCAGGCCGGTGATTGGCCAGCTCATCGGCAATGACATCCCGGCCATGGTGCGCATCGCTAAAGAGCTACAGCAGCACCCTGTCATCGCCATTGATCTAAACCTGGGCTGCCCAGCACCCGTCGTCTTTAAAAAGTGCGCCGGCGGTGGTCTCCTGCGCGAACCTGACCGCGTGGACGCCCTCATCGGAGCCTTGCGTGACGCCATCGATATCCCGTTCACCGTGAAGACTCGACTCGGGTTTGATGATCCCGACCACTTCCATGATCTTTTAAAAATCTTCGCCCGTCACCCCATCGATCTCCTCAGTGTGCACGGCCGCACCGTGGCAGATCGCTACCGCCCCGGCGTGCGCTACGACCTCATTCGCGCCGCTGCGGAGGCCATGCCGTGCCCGGTGCTCGCGAACGGAGACGTCACCTCGCCCGGTGGAGCCCTGAGGATTTGGCAAGACACCGGCACGCGCGGCCTCATGATCGGACGCGGTGCCGTCCGCAATCCCTGGCTCTTCAAACAGATCCGCGAAGCCCATGCAGGCTCCACCCCCAGCCTGCCATCTGGCCGCGCAGTGCTGCAGTATATTGAGGCACTCTTCGATACCGTCACCGACCCCGAATACACGGAGCTGGAGCGCGTCCACCGCGTGAAGAAGCACCTGAACTTCCTCGGCACTGGCATCGATGCCGAAGGTTCATTCCTCCACCAAATGCGCCGCACCAAAAGTCGCGCAGAACTCTCCCGCGTCGCGGCGGATTTTCTTGATCACGATGAAGCTGTAGCCCTTGAGCCGTTTGAAGCCAACGACCCACTGGTGTGATAGACGGACCACTCCTGGGCCTAGCATCGCAACGGCCATTGCAATAAACGCACTCCGCGCCAAGCTCGGGGAATGAAATGGGCTTGGTCAATCCTATTCGCCGGGTTCGCGGTCTGCACTTCGTTGCGTGCTGCGTCGTTCTCTCAGCCTGATCCAAAGGCGCATCCAGATTTGTTTGTGTGGAAGGACACCTGCAACGTCTATCTGCTCCGCGATGGAGATGCGGCGGTGGTCATCAATCTGGGCGATGGCAGCGTGCTGGATCACTTGGCGGAGATCGGGGTGAAGCGCGTGGAGTGGGTTCTTCTCAGCGACCATCATCGAGAACTATCACAGGGCATCGCGCACCTGGATCTCCAGCAGACTCAGGTCGCTGCGCCGAAGGAGGAGCAGGAACTCTTTGAAACCCCAAACCTTTTCCGGAAATGGAATCCAAGATTGAGCGACAAGTTCTCCGTCCATGGTGCCAGCTTTGTGAGACCTCCCAGCGCGCCGCTGAAGGTGGATCGCTGGTTGATCCCCGATGAGGTATTCGAGTGGCGCGGGCGGAAGATCCAATGCGTCTCCACGCCTGGTCACTCGCCAGGCGGAATGAGCTTTGTTTTGAAGGCTGGCGATGCCACCAGCGTGTTCTGCGGGGGCGTCATGCATGACGGGGCAAAGATGACCAACTGGTTTGACACGGAGTGGGACTATGGCTTTGCCAAAGGCATCGATGCCCTCGCTGAATCCGTGGATAAGCTGATCGCGCTGAATTCCCAGACCGCTTTTTCAACCCAGGGCCCCCCGATCATGAACGCGACGGAGCAGTTCGAATCCTATCGGGCAAAGCTCGCCGCCTTTCGTCCCGACTATGTGCGGGGCTACCCAGTGGGCGATCTCTCCAAGCGGGGCCCCCACCCAGAGACGAAGCCGACAAAGGTGCACTACGTGGTGCAGGTGACGCCGCACCTTTATATGTTTGGACCGGAGATGGCGGGAAAGAACTTTGCGATGATCATCGCGGATAGCGGGCACGGCCTCCTGCTGGATTGTGGCTTGTTCCCGAAGCTGGTCTTGGAGCGGATCATTGGCGACATGAAGCAATACCTCGGACTCAAACAGATTGATGCCTGTTGGATCTCCCACTCCCACGGCGATCATTTCACCCTCTTTCCCGCCCTCCAAGACCACGGAGTGAAGTTTTGGACCATGGACACCATTGCCGACAAGTGCGAGAACCCGCGCTTCTACGACTACCCGGCGATGATCGGTGCCTACAATGCTGGTTTCGAGGCCGCAAAGATTGACCGCATCCTCCATGCAGGGGATGTGATCGACTGGGAGGGCTACCAATTGCACATCGACTGGATGCCAGGGCAGACGGAGTTTGGCAATGCCCTCTGGCTGGAACTGGACGGGAAACGCATCGTCTTCACCGGCGACAATCTCTTTGGCGACCCCTCCGATCCCGCGCAGAATGGCCACGAATGCGTCGTCGCCCGCAATAGCGCGATCACTGAGGAGGGCTATCTGGTCGCAGCAAAGTATCTGCAAAACCTAAAGCCAGACATCCTGATGGGCGCGCATTCCGTGCTGATGACGGAGCCGACGGCCTTTATCGACCGCTACCGGGAGTGGGCACAACGGATCATTCAGCACTACCAAGACCTGCTGCCCGATGAGAACTATGAATATCTCTTCGATCCTTACTGGGTCAGCGCCTACCCCTATCGCGTCGATCTCACCAAAGAGGTGGAACAGACCGTTAAAATCACGGTTCGGAATTTTCGTGACCGCCCACAGCACCATCGCGTGCAGCTAATTTTGCCTCCCGGTATGGAGGCGGAGCCTTCAGTGCTCGAAGGCACAGTGGAACCCAAAAGCCGCCAGACTTTCCCGGTGAAGCTCACCGTAAAGGACCGCGCCGCAGCGGGGCAAGGCGTGCTCATCGCGCCACTCGATATCACCCTCGATGGGAGGCACTATGGCCAACTCTTTGATTTTTTGATTCTTGCGCAGCCACCAGCGCCGGAGGCGAAGTGACTAAAACTCACGCCGCGCGTGGCGCAGGAGTCCGATGAGAACGCCTTGAATAACGAGTTCATGGGCGGGAATGAGATCTGGGTAATCGTCGTTTTCCGCCTTCAGATAGGGTTGGCCATCCCGCACGAGGTAACGCTTGAGTGTGGTTTCGCCATCAATGAGCGCGGCGACGACATCGCCTTTCCGAGGCTCACGAAATTCAAGGATGACCGTGTCTCCGCTAACAATATGGGCACCGATCATGGAGTCGCCACGCACCTTCAGGGCAAAGGCCTTCGTGCCGCGTGGAATGCCAAGGGTATTGATATCGACGGAGATGCAGCCTTCTGCCTGTGGCTCGACATCGGTCGCGAAACCGGCTGGAATCGCTCCATAGACCGGGATATCCAAAATTTCTGCGCGGTCCAGATCTGCTGGGAAGACGACAGCGCGTGCTTTGTTTGGCAATCTCTGGATGACGCCTTTTCGCTCCAGAGCACGCAGGTGACTCATGGCAGCCGTTTGACTGGCAAAATTAAAGTGACGCTGAATCTCCCGCGTGGAAGGCATCAGGCCGTTGTCACGATGGTGGTTCCTCAGATATTCCAGCAACTGAGCCTGTCGCTGCGTGAGGTTTTCTTCACTTTTGGAGTTAAACATCATTGTTCGCCCGAACATTTCCGCCTGGGGATAGGTTTTGCAAGCCTTAGTTTTGATTTCCCAGAAACGCTGCATAATGCGGCATGAAATTTCTTTCCGTGATCGTGATGATGGCAGCGCTGACAAAGGTGGGAGCCCTGGCTAAGGACGGCGATGCAGCACCACCTGCACTGGGTGTAGCGGCGGATCCGAAGACGGGTAAACTGCCGGAGGATACGACGGGGCTGGCCCAAAAGG
>CAZCAL010000001.1:17879-32518 GCA_964496625.1 uncultured Verrucomicrobiaceae bacterium
AACCTGAGCAATATGGAGCTGGCGGACAACCTCCTTGGAGAGCTTCGCGCTCAGCTTGAAGCCCAGGGCGACTGGGAAGGTGCCAGTGCTGCCTACAAGGAGATGCTGCACATTGAGCCGAACAACGCTTTGGCTTGGGCAAACCTTGGTGCTTCGGAGCAGCAGGCGGGTCGCAACAAGGAGGCCTCTGTATGCTTCGAACAATCCGTGAGGTTCAATCCGGCCCTGACACAGTCTTGGATCGCGCTGGGGCTGATCTATTCCAGCATGGGAGACACCTACCGCGCCATCTCCGTGCTGACCCGCGCCACCCACGAAGACCCGACTGACGCACGAGCACACAACTACCTGGCCATCGCGGTGAAAAAGCTGGGCTGGAATCTAGCGGCGGAATCCGAGCTGCAAAAGGCCATCGCACTGAACCCTGACTATGGACTCGCGCACTTCAATCTGGCCCTGATCTACCTGGAACGTAAACCACCAGCGCTGGAACTCGTGCGACGTCACTATGACAAAGCCATCGCGCTGGGCGTCGAGAAAGATGAGCTGGTAGAGCGCCGCTTGAAAAACCCGTGAATTCTGGGGACGAAAGCGCCTCGCGCAATTGGGATTTGAGGGCGGAGCAAGCTACGCTTCGCACAGCGGGGCTGTGGCGCGAACTACGGCAGCGTGAGACTGGACCAGCGGCAGACTTTGCCTCAAACGATTACCTTGGTTTAGCGAGGAGTGAAACGTTAGCAGCGGCCCTGCAAGAGGGGGTGGCGCGCTACGGCGTGGGTGCCACAGGTTCACGTCTGATTTGTGGCAGCAAAGCCCCGCATCAGGCCCTGGAAGAAGCCATCGCCGAGTTCAAGGGCACTGAGGCAGCGCTGACTTTCAGCACCGGTTATGCCACAGCGCTGGGGGTGATCACGGCACTCGTCAAGACAGGCGATACGGTGATCCTGGACAAGCTTTCCCATGCCAGCCTGGTCGATGCCGCCCGCCTGAGCGGTGCCACACTGCGGGTCTTTCCCCACAACCATTTGGCGAAGCTGGAGCGATTGCTGCGCACTGCGACGGGGCGGGTCTTGGTCGTCACGGAATCGATCTTTAGCATGGATGGCGATGCCGCACCGCTGCGGGAAATTGTGGAGTTGAAAGATCGATTCGGAGCATGGCTCATGGTCGATGAGGCCCACGCCGTCGGCCTTCTAGGGCCGCAAGGCCGGGGATTAGCTGCGGCGCTAGGCCTGGAAACGCGGATTGAGCTGCAAATGGGGACACTGAGTAAGGCGCTGGGCCTCAGCGGAGGGTACCTCGCAGCGACGAGGCAGGTCGTGGACATTCTCATCAATCGGGCGCGCAGTTTTATCTATTCGACGGCACCCCCGCCAGCCGTGGCCCATGCTGCGGTCGCAGCAGTGGCGGTGGTCGGGAGCCTGGAAGGAGATCGCCTGCGCAGTCGGTTGCAGGAAAACATCACCCAGGCCAAGACCCTGCTGCCCGGCGGAGTGGATTCTGCAGCATGCGCGGCGATTCTGCCGATCATCATTGGCGACGAATCGCAGGCAATGGCTCTGACAGCGGCAATGGCGAAACGGGGCTTCTTTGTGCCAGCCATCCGCTATCCGACGGTGGCTAAGGGGTTGGCTCGACTGCGGATCACTCTATCTGCGCTCAATGAAACCAGCCAGATCGAAGCTCTTGCTGCTCATCTGCGTAGCGCGATGACGGAGCTGGGCGGAGAGACTCTTGGGCACTCGGCGCGCCCATTGTCTGAGTAGCTCTGGCCGACGGCGCAACAGGGAAAGATCGAGTCGGAGCCCGCCATGCTCCACGAACTGGGTGAGGAGATGGGAAGCGGTCTTCTCCAACGCAAAATTCGCCCGAGCGTGTTCCAGACCGGCGAGGCCCATTTTTTCGCACAACTTCGGGTCCCTGAGAAGCTGGGCTAAGTGCGCAGCAAAAAGCTCCGGCTGACGTTCGTCGCACAGCAGGCCAGTACGATTTTCCAACACCATCTCCGGCACCCCGGCGACGCGCGTCGAGACGCAGGGCAGCGATGCCGCCATGGCCTCCATGAGCACGGTTGGCAGGTTGTCCTTGCCGCCATCACTTTCTGTCGCGCAGGCGAGGGCGAAGACCTGGGTCTGCGATGCGAGACGTCGAGTGATTTCATCCATGCCGAGTGGGCCTGTGAGCTCGACGTTGTGCGCGAGATGCAGCTTGGAGATCTGCTGCTTCAGGGAGTCCTCCAGCGGTCCTTCCCCGACGATGCGACACTGAAAATCGATGCCCCAGTCGCGCAGGAAGCTACAGGCGTTGATGAGGTCCTCGTAGCCCTTCTTTTCGATGAGACGGCCCACACTCAGTATCCCGCCTGAGGCGGCACTGCGATCTGCCGCCATCCGCGCCGCAGTGATGGGGGCGAGGTCAAGCCCGTTGTATACCCGCTGCACTCTGGGTGCAGCCTGCGGGTACTGCTGTCGCAACTGCCGCGCGGTGTAATCGCTGACGGTCACAATTAAGGAGGCATCGGTAAATAGCCGCTCAAATGGAGGGCTCTGCTCCCCCGGCTTGCAAAAAATGTCGTTGGCGTGGGCCGTGAAGCTATAGCTGATGCCTGTGAATTTTCGCAGCCACCAGCAGGTGCGGGCACCGATCCCTGCGAAGTGACTATGAGCATGTCGCGGCGCAGCGCGCCCCAAGTCCGCCATGACTTTCGCGATGTAGGCAGCCTCATAGATTCGGGCCTTATCGGGTTGATCACCCCAATGCCTGAGGCAGAGACCGGCGGCACGGGGCAGTTGGTGGGCATCCTTCCACTCCCGGACGGTCGCAGTCAGTTCCTCCTTGTTCGGAAGAAAGTGCACCCGCTCCAGCAACTCCGGCGGGAAGTGCTGGATGCCCTCATCCCGAGTATCGCGGATGGAAAAAATCAGCGGTCGGACACCTTGCCGCTCCAATTCTAGGATCTCACGAACACAGAAGGTCTGCGTAAACGATGGGAAACGCTCGAAAATATAAGCGATGTGATACGGAGGCACAGAAGGCATTCGCCAGAAAGAGAACGCACCGAGTCAGTCGGTGCAATGACGAAATGCGCTAAGGGAGCGGGTTACTTCCTCAGGCGATAGGGAGTGCCGCAGTACATGCAGCGAAATCCCAGCGTGAAAAGCACCGAAAGCACGACGGTTCCACGGTAGGACATGAGCGGCAGACGTTGGGCGTCAGAGTGCTTGTGACAACGTTTCTCATGCACGACCGGACCGTGACACAGGGGGCACGTCAGCGATCTGGAGAGTAGAAAGCTGAACAAACGTGCGATTCCAAAGACACCCAAACCGATGAGGGCGGCCACACCGCTCCCCCGATGATCAGCGAGAATCAAATTGAGTGATCCCACCACGAAAACCACAAACCCCAGGAAGGCAATGGTCAATAGTAATGCCACCGACGCCAACCTGCCCGCACGCTGGAAGTGCCGTGACCGTCGTGTTCGCAATCCTTCTGGGGTTACCTGGTCAGGCAGCGCAGTAAAGGTCGTTTTCGTCATACTGCCGTTAGTATAACCCTTATTGTTTAGATCTGTAAACGATTTTTCAGAAAAATTATAATTATCGGTAATTTTTCGCAATTCTTCATCTGGATTAAAATTGATCATTTGAGCCCACTCTTCTGATTGACCTAGCTTCGTCCGCAACTTTGACATGATCGGTTCGGAATCGCTCGTTCGTGTAACTTATTTCACAAGGATTCCACCGTTGGCCAATTTCAGTAGATCATTGATGATGATCACTTATCCCAAAAGCGTATTAGCCATTTTATCAGTAATTGGGATATTATCCCAGAGGTAGCTCCCGTTTGACAAGCAAAATGATCAGTAACTTTTAGGGACCTCTGATTTCGTCCAACCGACGATCAACCCCGCCCGTGACCCACCCACCAAGTAGCAGAGGACCGTAGATCAGGACTTTTATTTCATCGCAAGTCCAGCCGCGGTGGCGTGCTCCATACCCAAAGCAAGATGTTTACATGTGGCAGGGCTGGTGTTAGCCATGACGCATGTCAGTTGGTATTCGTTTCTTACTCTGTGCCTTTGTCGGCTGCGCCCTCAGCAGTTGCGGTCTCGTTCGCACCGCAACCGGCCTCATCAGTGCCCCACTAAGGCTGCTGCAAATGGGAGAAAATCAGCCCAAACAGCGGGACGTCCTCATCGAACAACGCGGTCAACAAGTGGCCGCGACAGGCCCATACGGCAGCAAGTCCGATGATTGGTCAGCCCGAACTCACACCGCTGCACGCTAAAACGGCCCGACGGACGTATCAGGAATTCAATGACCGATTGGCCTCAAGTGCGTGCACAGTTCCCTATCCTGCAGCAGCAGGTGAACGGAAAGCCTCTGATCTATTTCGATAGCGCAGCAACCTCGCAAAAGCCGCTGCCAGTCATCGAAGCACTGGATCACTACTACCGCTGGGACAATGCCAACGTCCATCGTGGTCTCCATGAACTCAGCTCCCGGGCGACCGATGCCTTTGAAGCTGCGCGCGCCAAGATCGCCCGGTTTATTGGGGCTGGTAGTGAGGACGAGATCATCTACACACGCGGCACCACCGAGGCCATCAATTTGGTCGCAGGCATTTGGGGTGCGCACTACCTCAGACCAGGGGATGTGGTGCTCATCACGGAGATGGAGCACCACAGCAATATCCTTCCCTGGCAGCTCGCCACCCAACGCAGCGGCGCGACCCTTAAATATGTGCCAGTGCTGGATGATGGCACGCTGGATTTGGCGGCTGCCAATGAGCTACTGACGCCACAGGTTAAACTTTTTGCCTTCAATCACATCTCCAACTCACTGGGCACCATCAATCCCGTGCAAACTTTGTGTGCAAAGGCACGGAGCATCGGCGCGGTGACATTGGTGGATGGAGCGCAAGCGGTGGGTCATGTGCCGGTGAACGTGGTGGAACTTGGCTGCGACTTTTATGCCTTCTCCGGTCACAAAATGTGCGGTCCCACCGGCATTGGTGCGCTGTACGGGCGCAGTGAGTGGCTGGAAAAGATGCCGCCTTGGCAGGGTGGAGGGGAAATGATCCTGAACGTGACGATGGAGCGCAGCACCTACAAGTCCGGCCCTGCCCGTTTTGAGCCTGGCACACCTCCCATCGCTGGGGCCATCGGTTTGGGTGCAGCGATCGATTATCTCGAATCCCTCGGCATCGAAAATATCGCTGCTTATGACGAAGAACTGACCCAGTACGCGCTCAGCAGACTTGCCGGGCTGGAGGGCATCCGCATCCTCGGGCCTTTGACAGGGCCGCGCGGCTCTCTGGTGGCTTTCACTCTCGCCGCAGCACACCCCCATGATTTGGTGACGTTAACCAACGAACAAGGTCTCGCACTTCGCGGTGGCCACCACTGCACGCAGCCTTTGATGCGACGTTTCAAGGCCCCCGGCACGGCGCGGGCGAGTTTCTATTTCTACAACACCAAGGCCGAAATTGATGCGATGATCGACATCCTCAACGACGCTATCCGATTTTTCTCATGAACGACGAGCTGCGCGACCTCTACCAGCAGGTCATCCTGGACCACTCCCGCAAACCCCGCAATCACGGGCGTCTGGAAGGCGATTGCATCCATGTCCATGGTGATAACCCGAGCTGTGGCGACGAAATTGATCTCTACGTGAAGTTTGGCGAAGAAGGGCAGATCGCGGACCTCAAATTCGACGGCCAAGGTTGCGCCATCAGCCAGGCTTCCGCCTCCATGATGACCAGCAAAATCAAAGGTAAGTCCGCTGCAGATGCAGCCACCCTGCGCGAAGACTTCCGCCGCATCGTGATGGGTGATGGAGCCCCGCAGGATGAAGACGCGCTCGGCGAACTGCAACTGTTGGAAGGCGTGCAGAAATTCCCACAGCGTGTGAAATGCGCCATGCTGGCCTGGCGCGCGCTGGAGCAAGCCACAGCGGAGAATGCTGCGAAGCAAGGCTGATCCACGCCATGTCCGACGTCATCGATTGCCTCCTCCACACCCTGCAAGGCCACCCAGAACTGGATGGGCCGCGACACGGACGTGTGCTCTTCTTGGGTGCGAGACCGCATGGGTGGTTCCAACCCATGCTGGATCGCCTCACCTGCATTCAGCGCTACAAACCGCTTGCGGATGCCCTCGCTGCGGAGGGGATGCCCATCAGCAAGACGCCGGAAGGCGAGTACGATCTCGTTATTGTTATCCCTGATCGCCAGCGCCAGCGGCTCTACGCAGACCTGGGGCGTGCCTACGACCTGCTGAGCCCTGGAGGCAGCATGGTGGCCGTCGTGCCAAATGATTGGGGTGCCAAACGCGCTGAGGAAGCCTTGGGGAAAGCGGTCGGCGGCGTGAAGTCGCTTTCGAAGAAGCATTGCCGCGCCTTTTGGACTCACAAAACCCCAGCTGGCCCGCGAAATCCCGCGATGCTGGCAGAGTGGCGCGAGTACGGCAGCCTTCGACGCATGATTGACGGTCGCTTCTGGTCGGTCCCCGGCCTTTTCAGTTGGGATCACATCGACACAGGCTCCCAGGTTCTGGTTGAGAACTTACCGACGACGCTCTCAGGTCACGGAGCAGACCTCGGCATGGGCTGGGGATTTCTCAGCGATCACGTCTTGCGCACCTGCCACGATGTGCGTGCCCTGGATGGCTTTGAGGCCGATGCGGATGCGATGGAAGTAGCGCGCAGAAATCTTGGTTCAGCGATGAGCCCAGCTCGCCTACGGCTCTACTGGCAAGATGTAACGGCAGGGCTTGGAACCGACGTGCGTTACGATTTCATCGTGATGAATCCACCGTTTCACGAGGGCAGAGATGCTGAGCCGATGCTGGGACTACGCTTTATCACCACAGCCGTTCAATCATTGCGCACGGGCGGCCAACTCTGGCTCGTAGCAAACAAGCATCTGCCATACGAGAACCTGATGAACGAATGCTTCGAAACCGCGACAACCGTCGTGGAGTCCCGTGGATTTAAAGTCATGCACGGCCAAAACCCCACCAAGGGTCAGTGGCAGCGGCCCCGCAAACGGCGGTAGTCACTTCACGAGCAGCATCCGCAAACCGGCCAGTACTAGGACAACGCCAAAGATCTTCGTCAGCGTATCATTGCTCATACTCTTGAGCCAGCCTGCGCCGAAATAAGCCAGGATCGAAGAAGAAACCATGGTGACGCCCACCAGCGGCCAGTTCACCAGACCAGCGCGTCCGTTTTGAATCGTGGCGGTTAGCGCCGTCGGAATAATGATCGCCAACGACGTTGCGACCGCCTGTTTTTGGGGAATCCCCAGCAAGGCGACGAATGCCGGCACCATCACCACGCCACCACCCACTCCGCAGAGTGCTGCGACCACTCCGCTGATTACCCCGATCAAGATTGCCGTCAAAATGGTCGTCACTGTCATGGGGCAGCACAGCGCCGTCTGGCCCACTCGTCAAACCGATTTGCGCAGAACTCCATCACTCAAAATTCGCGCCCGCAGACCTCCGCGCCCGTTGAGGAGCTGGTGGGCACCCTCCGCAAAAGCGGTGTCCATCCAGTAGCAGGGCTTGGCCTCTTCAGTCCCGAAGAAGCGAACGCCTTGCACCTCGAACTCTTTACCGATGAGTGAATTCAGGTCGATTTCCTTGGTGATGAGATTGCGCCGGAAGACCTCCGTGCCGCGATCAAATACACCGAGCCGTGCGGACAGCCACTCGTAGGTCTCGAAGGCGAAGAAGGTGACCTGGCCCTTGTAGTCATCCTTCCATCCAAAGTAGCGATCACCCCGCAGGCCCTGCCCAGCGACACACTCCACCTCGGCGATCTCCTCCATCGGAGCCGTGCCGGGCTCCTGATTGTGATGGCCCACAAAGTTGTGAGCGGGCGAGGTGAAGATGTGCAGGAGTTGCATCAGGTGCGTCAGGCGAGAGAGGCGCGGATCTGTTCCAGCACTTCCTTGGTCCGGCGGATGCCGGTCATTTCGTCCTGAAGATCTCCCTCGAACTCAATGCCGATGTAGCCGTGGTAGCCAGCCTTCAGGACGATCTCGATCAGGCGCTTGAAATCCAGAGTCATCTCGCGGCCTTCGCGCAGGTCTTCGGTGAAGAACTTGCCTGCGCCCGTGTCCCAGTTGTAGGCCTTCGCGCTGACGGCCTGTTTGACCCAGGGCATGAACTCACGGAGACCCTTGTATGGATTGTAGAGTTCGCCTGTGTCGCGATTTGTGTAAAAATTCCCAAAGTCCGGCAGGATGCCCACCCGTGGATGATCTGCCATTTTCATGACGCTTGTCAGCCACTGCCCGTTGGAAGAAAGGCCACCGTGATTTTCCACGACCACGAAGAGATTGCGTTTGTCGCCCTCCACACAGAGCTGATGTAGGCCATCCGCAGCCAGCTTCATTTGTTCTTCCGCAGGTAGCTTGGGATTGCTGGCTGCATTGACGCGGATGCTGTGGCAGCCCAGGGTTGCTGCGGCGTCCAGCCACTTCAGGTGATTTTGCACGGTTTGCTTGCGCTTGGCGTCGTCGGGATCGCCCAGGTTGCCTTCGCGATCACACATGATGATCAGGCCCTTCACTCCTTCGCCTTCCTGGCGTTTGATCATCTCGCCCAGGTAGGCCTTGTCTTCCGCCTTATCTAAGAACATCTGATTGACATACTCGACGCCATCAATGCCAAAACCACGGGCGGTTTTGCAGAAATCCAGATGATCCAGGGGCTCTTCGCCACCCTTTTTAAACATGCGCTTGTTGAGAGACCACTCTGCCAGGGAGATTTTGAAAGCTGGTTCCTCAGCTGCGGATGCGGTGGAGGTGGTGGTTTTTCCGGCCAAAGCTGCAGCGGCAGCTGTGGTGGCGAGTTTCAGGACGTCACGGCGGTTGGGCATAGGTTAAGCAATGCGCCAGAACTGCGCAACGTCAAGTGGGCTGGATAGGGGCGTTTTGGCATTCGTGCCGCAGATCCTGATGCGCTTATGAAGAAAAGTGTGGAGCGTTTCGCCGCATCGGTTATTGTTTCCGGCTGTGTCTCGTTTTTCTGCCCTAGTCATCGTTTCGTTGGGATGGATGCTCGCCAGTCCGCAGGGGTGGACGGCGGAGATGCTGACCATACGCCTCAAAAATGGATCGGAAATTCGCGGTGAAGTGCTGAAGGAACGCCCGGACGCCGTCATCATTGATCTTGGTTTTGACCTGGTGACGGTGCCGCGAACAGACATCGCAGAAATCCGCAAACCGGCTGTCCCCGGCGCAGTGAAGCCCGCCCCAAAAGCACCACAGGCAAAGAAGGAAGACATCTTTTACGTGGAGCCAGGTCGCCCGCCAATGTCCGTTGAAGATAACCTGAAGCGCGTGGCGGAATCCGTCGTGCAGGTGCAGACTTCCTCCGGCCTTGGCTCTGGTTTCATCATCAACAAGCTGGGACAATTGATCACGAATCAGCATGTCATTTCTGGCGAGCGGGAAATCACCGTCGTCGTCTATCACCGCAAGGATGGTGGCCTGGAAAAGCAGGCCTTCACGAAGGTGCGGCTTGTCGCTATCAACGGCTTCCTGGATCTGGCGCTGCTCCAGATCGAAGATCCAGAGGTTGCGTCGTTGCCCTTTGTCCCGATCGGGGATTCGGATGCGATCGTCCAGGGCGAGCACGTCTTTGCCATCGGCAGTCCGTTGGGGCTGGAGAGATCCGTCTCCCAGGGCATCGTCGGGATTCGCGCCCGTGAGATGTCGGGACGCTGGTTCATCCAGACGACGGCGCAGATCAATCCAGGGAACTCCGGTGGCCCGCTCTTCAATGCTCGCGGCGAGGTCGTCGGCGTGAACAATATGAAGGCTGCCGGGGCAGGTGTAGAGGGTCTTGGCTTTTCGATCCCCTCCAGTCTGCTGAAGTTGTTTCTCAAAAACCGCGAAGCCTTTGCCTTTGACCCACGCAACCCCAACGCTGGCTTCCGCTATCTGCCACCGCCAGCGCCTGTCCCTGTCCCCGTACGAATTGAAGCTGTAGAAGCCAAAAAAACAACGACTCCCCTCTCCTCACCCAAACCCTGACTATGAACCCCAAACGCCTCTTCCAAACCACGGCGGTCACCTTCCTGGCCGCGATTGCATTTTCTAACGTCCGAGCCTCCGCCGCTGATCGGCTGGATGAGTGGATGCGCATCGTGCCGGAGCAAACGACTGTTGCATTGGCCATGAAAAACATCCCCGAGATCAAGGCGGATGTCGAAGGCAGCAGCTTCATGAAGTTCTGGGACAACGCCGAAGTCCAGGCCTGGACAAAGCCGATGCGGGAGGGCGCGGGTTTCCTGAGTAAGTTTCAGGAGAAAAGCGGCATGACCGTCGAGGAGGCGCTGGCACCCTACACCGGTGCTTGTTTGTTCGTTCTGACGATGACCAGCTTTGACGATTTCAAAACCCAGCCGGGAATTGGTGCTCTCAGCGAAATTGATCCAGCCAAAGCAGACGAATTCGCCAAGCACAAAGCAAAGGAGCGTGCCGCTAAAATCAAAGACGCGCCAGCCCTGAAGGAACAGACCGAGGAGATCGCTGGTGTCACCCTGAACATCCTGGCTGATCCAGACGACAAAGACGGTGCCTGGGTGGACGCCTGGGCCATCGTCGGTGATGTCGCCATCGAAGGCAATGCCCGCTGGATCATGGAGCACTTCATTGGTGCACTGAAGGAGAATGCAGGCAAGGACACGACCACCAGCCAGCACGTCAAACGCATCGCAGCAATGACGGAAGGCACTACCGACGTCCTCCTCTATGTGAACGGAGAGCGTATCTGGACAGCCGTCGATGAGGCGGTAGAAAAGCAAGCCGCAGGCTCACCTCCAGGGGCCATGCCCTTCAATCCGAAGGACATCCTCAACGCCCTGGGCCTGAAGGAATTTGAGGCGCTCGGTTTCTCCTTTGATCTAACAAAGGGTAACCTGCGTGCGGATTTCGCGATCCTTCACCCAGAACATCCCGCTGGATTGGTCAATCTCTTCCGCGGCACCAGCACCGAAATCAACCTGCCCGCCTTCATTCCCGCAGACGTTGATGGTGCCGCCGTGACGCGTCAGGGGCTTGCCAATGTGTGGGACCTGCTGATGGGCATGATCCAAAAGATGGGCCCAATGGCCATGATGGTGCCGATGCAACTCACACAGATGGAACAAGGCCTGGGCTTTAGCATTCGCAACGATCTTCTTGGCAGTCTCGGCGATGAAATCATCAGTGCAGAGCAGTATGCAGGATTTGACGAAAACGGCGCGCCAAAAGCCAATCAAGTCGTTGGATTTAGCATCAAGGACAAGGCGAAGTTCGAAAGCTCCATCGCCGCCCTCGCCAAATTCGCCGGTCAAGGCTTCGCCGCCTTGGAGGAATCAGATCTCCTCGGCCACAAGATGTATTCGATCAAAAAGCCCGGTAACGGCCCAGAGATCTCCTTCGTCGTCGCAGACAGCTACTTCTTCTTTTCTATGGGAGACATCGCCCTGCTGCGTAAGCTCCTGAACCAAACCAAGTCTCCAGATGGCCCCAGCCTTTGGGATGATGCCGAAGTGAAGGATATCATCGCGACCCTTCCCAAAGACAGCACTAGCCTTGCTGTGTCGAATCTTGGTTCCGTCCTGAAGACGGCTATCGGCACGATTGTGAATCTGCAAAACATGGGCGGCGCTGCCGCAGCCCTGGGCGGCGGTGGACCCCAAGGCAAGGCTGGCGCCAGCTTTGACATGAAGGCCATGCCTTCTGACGAGACCTTTGCGAAGTTCTTCGGTCGTGCGGCATCAGCCAGCTATGCACTGCCAGATGGCGTGCATGTTCGCATGATTGCTCGCGAAGGTTCTGGCGAATAAATCCACGAACCAGCCTCATGATTCCCGCTTCGAAGACTTCCAGAGTTTCCCTGACCCTCACCGCTTTGGCTGTCCTGGCCACCGGCATGGGAGCCAAGGAGCCATCGATTTATTTTGATGGTCCGGAGGTGTTGAAGCTGGACTGGGACAGCCGCTGCCCAAGGGCGGCGGACTTTAATGGCGATGGCCTCACTGACTTGGCTATCGTCAGCGTGGGTCGGGCGCGCATCGAGTTTCTCCTCCAGCGCCCTGGAGGTGCGAAGGACGCCCTACCGGAGGCATCCTCGCGCACGGACCGCTGGAACCCCGTGCTAGAGGTCTCCCGCTTCGATAAGCACCCTCTCGTCATCGGTCAAGGTGCCTACACTCTGGTCATTGGCGACTGGAATGGCGATAAGCGCCCTGACATTGCCTACACCAACGATGAAGGGAAGCTCGTCCTCCGCACTCAGGGAAAGGATAGCGGTGACTGGAGCCAGAAAAGGGAGTTCACGCTCGATTCAGTCTCCGAAGACACTGAGACCCTGGTTTGCGCCGACCTGAATGGAGACGGCCGGGATGACCTTTGCCTCCAGACAAAGACACAGCTCATGATTCTGCTGCAAAAGGCCACTGGCGAGTGGGCCGCGCCGCAGAGTTACGCAATGGCGGAGGCTGGCAGCGCAGGATTGCGCGTCGCCGACCTGAATGGTGACAAACGCCCCGATCTCTTCTACACCGCCCCGCAGGGTGGCGCGGTGTTGGTGCGCCTCCAGCAAGATGAGGTCGGTTTTGGTGAAGAATGGCGGGTGGAAATCCCTTCCTCCCAGTGCTGGGTGCATCCGATTCGACTGAGTCTCGATGAGACTGGCCTCGCTTGGCTCCAAGAAAAAACCGGCATGATGGAAGTCGCCCGCCTCACCACTGGCGAGGCCATTGAGAACTCAGATCTCGCCTCCACCATCCGCCACTCAATGCCGCCGACAGATGCCAAGACCGGCGCTTCCACCATCGGTGATCTGACTGGAGACGGTGTTGAAGACGTGGTGATGGCGGACCCAAAAAATGCTCGCGTCTGGTTGTTTGCCGGGCGTGCAGATGGCACCTTTGCAGAGGGGAAGAGCTATCCATCGCTCGCCGGAGTGGTGAGTCTGGCCATTGCAGACATTGATGGAGACAAAGCCGCAGACCTCATCATCGGGAGCCCATCGGAGAAGTGCATCGCCCGCTCGATCTGGGCGAAGGGTCGCCTCTCCTATCCAGACATCCTCTATCAACTCCCCGGCACGGAGCAGATCGTGGCACTCACGGCGGGGAACTACGGTGCGGAAAAAGCCCCCAGCGTCATTGCGATCGTTGAAGCCCGTTCCAAGACATCCCTGGTCAACATCGTCTGGTCAGCCAAAGAGAAAAAGTGGCAGGACAGCAGTATCGAAATCCCCAGCGCCCCCTCCAAGGTCATCGCCCTTCGGTGCCTCGACGCTAACCGGGATGGGCGCGGTGATGTCGCCCTCTTTTCCTCGTTCTCTTCGATGCAAATCCTGCTGAATCGTGCGGACCCCAAAGCACCGTTCCAAAAGGTTGAGGGCTTACCAGATTCGCTCGTCAGCAAACTGCCACCGAGCGGGCTTTCAGAGATTGATCTGGATGGGGATTGGAAAACCGAGTTGATCGCTTGCCGAGATCAGTTTGCGAGGGTTTTCACGGTTGGGGCCGATGGCAAGGCGCGCATCCTCGATCAAATCAATGCCCCAGATTCAGCCGCTAAAATTACCGCCGTGATCATGAGCCCAAAAAGTGGCAACGACCCGCGGACGATGCTGATGCTAGACAGTGGCCTGCACAAAATCCACGAGATGCAGGTTGACGCCGAAGGCATCTACCGCGTGAAGCATTCCCACGCTCTGCCGGATGTAACGATTGATGACTTCCGCGTACTTACCTCCTCGGCTGGGAAGCGTTTGCTGCTGCTAGGCAAATCTAGTTTTGAGCTGGCCCCACTCGGTGGCAGCGCCTTGCGCCTCCAGACCGTCGCCAGCTTTGATAGCGAACTCAAAGACACAAAGCCTCAAGACGTCCTTCCCGCCGCCTTCACAGGTGGGCCTATCGACGACATCCTCGCGCTTGATACCGTTGGCAGCCATGTCCTTGAATTCTTCCACGCGGAAAACGGCAAGCCGCAGGACTGGCGCAGCGCAATGTATTTCAGAGTCTTCGAAGCAGATCCGCAATACCGTGGAAAAGCAGGTTTTGGCAATGAACCGCACGACTACAGCGCAATGGACCTGAATGGAGATGGAAAGCTAGACCTTTGTCTCCTCACCCATGATCGGGTGCTGATCTACCTGCGGAAGGATTGACGGGAATTGGGATCGCTTCTGGCGAGCGGAATCCGGCGATTCAATCCTCGTCCTTTTTGTCCACCACCGGGTCATCGTGCACCTCCATCACAACCCAATCATCGCCTTCACGCTCGATGCGGCGGTTATTCCAGGCGATGACGAGACAGAGCCCCAGGAGTCCGACGCTGGCCTCAAGGATGAATGGAGTGGTAAAGAAGGTGAAGCATGCCCAGCCAGCGGCACTAAGCACTTCGCGTGCGGTTTCACTGCTCCGAGCCACAATGGCGATGGAAATAATTCCCACAAGAATCCAGACAAAAGTAAGCAACCATTCGCCACGCGTTTGCCCCAAAAAGACCCACTTCTTGGCCGCGTCGTCTCCATTGTTTGGGGCAGGACTAGTCATTCAGGATCTCCGTTGGAGGCAAGGCAACCTGATTCAAGCCTGGCACCACAGTGCCTTTGC
>CAZCAL010000001.1:32528-37154 GCA_964496625.1 uncultured Verrucomicrobiaceae bacterium
GCCGGGCGATGAACGTCACACCATCGATTGAATCGGGTGGTGCCGCTTGCGCTGAAGGTTGTGTTGAAGTTGAAACGGGCTTGATGGCAGCCTCGTTTGATTGTGGAACAGGGATCGCAGGAACGATCATAGGCTCGCTTTCAGACTCTGACCTGACGACCTCCTCGGCCATATTTGCCTCGTTACCAAAGACCAGATGCTTAGCAAACATTGCCGTACCGCCCAGGATGAGCGCAAAGATGATCAGAGCTTGCGGCACGATGGATCGCGCAGCTGAACTCCTCGCTGCGGTTCGGCGCGGAGCGAATTCACGCCCTTTGGTGCGGGGACCAACCCAGGGACCAAAACTTTCCAGCAGATAACGATAATCGCGTTGCCCCCCCAGAACACCAGAGGGCAGATCCTCAAGCGTCTTCTCCGCCGAGACTCCGAGAAAGGCGCTGTATTGCCGAACGAAGGCCCTTGCATACGTCATGCTGCCAAAAGCCGCATAATTGTCCGCTTCGAGATTTTGGAGGCGCTGCGCTGGAATTCGCGTCTTGTGAGCAGCATCCAAAACAGAAAGACCGCGTTTGAGTCTCGCATCTTGAAGTTTTGCACCCAGTGTTTGCTCGATCATCACAATATAGTTCCACGCAATCCTATGTCTAAACTTGCCAAAATCGACCCCTTTTTTTCCTATTTTGTTTAGATACGCAAGAACGCGACGCACTTTCGAAGTGCCGAGATTGTTTAAGTGCTCTTGGTGAGTCTGGCGAGATCTCGCCTACGGCGTCGCCGGATCGTCGAAGGGGACCTCGCAAAGCGCATCCCTCATTGCTCCAGCAGGTCGGAAGCGAACCACCCACCGCTCTGGAATGACCTTAATCTCCATGGGGTTGGAGGGATTTCGGCCTAGTTTAGCCTTTGCCTTCCGGAGCTGAAACGTACCGAAGCCTCGCAACGCCACGGTGTTTCCCTGGGCAAGCTGTTGAAAGATCACACCCATGACCGTTTCAACGGCACGGGCTGCCTCAGCGCTCGAAATTGAGCACTTTTCACTGACCATGGCGATTATTTCGCGTTTGCTAGTGGCTGGCATTACTGGGGAATAGCTTAAGCTAACACGGAAGCAAATGCTTTCTGTATACGCCATTTCACTCAGCAGGATTGCATGGCCACCCTCAGTCTCGGAGATCACCCCATGAGAATTCCAGCACACTAGAGTTCAAAAGTGGTCCGAAAGTGTAGTTTCGCCACCTTCTTAAGGCCACTTTTCCCCTCAGTATCAACGATTTCGGAAGCGCGGACCTTCACTGCTGGCGAGGCCCCTTTCGGCAGCGGAACCCCTCCCCGAGCCTCTCCTGCCTCCCTCATCCAGCGCACAAATGCCTCTCTAGCCAAAATTGAAGCGGCTGCCACTGCAGGGTCACTTTCTGCTTTGGTTCGCTGCACCAATTCAATCTCTCGCCCCTTTTCTTTGAGAGCACGCTGAAGAATGGTCGGATTGGCAAACTGATCCGAAAGAGCACGTGGGCAGCCGGGGACTTTCTCCAGCAGGTTCTCGATGACGCGGGCATGGCCCCAGGCAAGCAGGCGATTTAGATTGCCAAAGCTGTCATACATATCGTTGTATCGCTCGGGGCCGATAGCCACCACATTCCAGACGAGACCCGGTGTCGCACGGATGACCTTCGCCAGCGTCTCGATCCTCGCATCGCTGCTGATCCGTTTGCTGTCCATGATCCCCTCGTCTTTGAGGTGCCGGGCCACGATGCCATCGACATACACCCCGGCGATGACCAGCGGGCCAAAATAATCGCCCTTGCCACTCTCATCCACGCCAATGTGTGGGCTAAACATCTCTGGGTTGTTGACCTCTTCATAACCCAGCTCCGCCTGCCCCAGGACGAGCGGTTCCAAAGTGAACTGCACAAATTCAACGGTGCCCTTGCCCTGCGCTACCACCTTGGGTCCCTTTTCATAAACTGCGATATTCACTTTCGGCCCTGTAGCTGCGTAGAGAGTGTAGGGCTTGGATTCAAACTCATACCCCTTTTCCTCCAGCACATCCCGCAGTTTGGCAGCTTGGGCGATGGTCAGGGGCTTCGTGTAGGTGTTCAAGGCCTGGAAATGTGAGAGGGGTTGGCTTGCACTCTCCCCCGATCCACCCCATTCGTCACCCGGATTTTGCCGCCCCCTCATGAAACAGCCACCCGACCTCCAACTCCTGGCCAACCAACTCGTCGCTTGGTTCCAGGCCCATGGACGCGACTACCCTTGGCGGCAGACCCAGGACCCCTACGCCGTCCTCGTCTCTGAAATCATGCTTCAGCAGACTCAAATCGCCACCGTCCTTGGACGCAACTACTACACCCGCTGGCTGGCGCGATTCCCAGATTTCGCCACCCTCGCCGCTGCGGACGAAGCTTCCATCCTCAAGGCCTGGGAAGGTCTCGGCTACTACCGCCGGGCGCGGAATCTGCAAAAACTTGCACAAGCCATCGTCGCCGAACACGACGGCGCAATGCCCTCCGATCCATCAAAAATCCTCGCCCTACCCGGCATCGGCCCTTACACCGCCGGGGCGATTTCCAGCTTCGCCTTTGGCCTCCCCGAACCCATCGTCGATGGCAACGTCGCCCGGGTCTTGGCCCGGGTTTTTGATGACGATACGCCCGTGGACAGCTCCGCTGGGATCAGGCGTCAGTGGGATATCGCACGGCAGATCGTCAAGCATGCGAGCGATCCCCGGGCGCTGAATTCGGGCTTGATGGAGCTTGGCCAGACGATCTGCAAACCTGGGCTGCCAGAGTGCATCGCCTGCCCCATCAAGGCTCGCTGCCAGACTCGCCGCGCCAGCGAACTCCCAGTCAAGCGCCCCCCTGCCGTGGTCACCGAAGTGGACGAACACGTTCTCTTCCACTCCACCCCGCAGGGCATCCTCCTGGAGCAAGAGGCCGGGAGCCGCCGCACCGGCATGTGGAAGCTCCCACCTCTCTCAGATGACACCGCCGCCGACCAGCGCGGCCCCGTGATCCTGAAGCTCCGCTACGGCATCACCCGTTACCGCGTCACTCTTTGGGTCCACACCCTCACTGGAGCTCTGCCGGAAAGCAATGCCGTCCGACAGTTCTTTACCGCCGATGAAGTCCACGCGCTTGCCATGCCCAGTCCGTTTCGACGGGCCATCACCCGTCTCATGTCCGCTGGACTGCTCGGAGATTTCGAGTTGCGGGCAGAGGACTGATTCCACCCGTCATTGATTGGAAGAACCCACACACCCTATTCGTTTCTTCCTCTCCGTCAGGCTTCTTCACGATGCACCCCTTTCGTCTCCAGTCATTGCTCTTTCTCGGCATCGGAGTCTGCTGCCTCAGCGGATCAATGATGCAGGCTGCTGACGTATCCTTCCGCCGCGACGTGATGGCGGCGATCTCAAAGTCCGGCTGCAACCTCGGCACCTGCCATGGCAATGCCACCGGCAAGGGCGGATTTAAGCTCTCCCTACGGGGCCAGGACCCCGCCTGGGACTACGCCGCACTGACTCGCGACATCTCCGGCCGCCGCGTCAATACCTTCGCCGCCGATGAGAGTCTGTTGCTCCTGAAGGGCATCAACAAAATGGCCCACGAAGGCGGCAAACGCCTCACACCCGGTGGCTGGGAATACAATACCCTGCGGGACTGGATCGCCTCCGGCCTTCCCGACGACGCCACCAAAGCCCCGCGCCTCACCGACCTCCGCGTCTCCCCGATGGAGCAAATCCTCGACAACGGCCAGTCCCAGGTGCAGATCCATGCCGAAGCCATCTTCGCTGATGGCTCCCGGCAGGACATCACTCAGCGCGCCGTGTATGAGCCTCTGCAAAACGGCCTCGTCGAAGTCTCCCACGACGGCTTGGTGAAAAAGCTGCAAAACGGAGAGGCTTCCGTCCTCGTCCGTTATCTCGACCGCTCCATCGCCATCCGTCTTACCTTCGTCCAAAACCGTCCCGACTTTGTCTGGGGCCACCCGCGCCAGGAAAACTACATCGACCGCCACATCTTCACGAAGCTGAAGAGCCTCCGCGTCAATGCCACCACCCCTTGCAGCGATACCGCCTACGTCCGCCGCGCCTGGCTCGACCTGTGCGGCTTCACCCCCAGCGAGGCAGACGCTAAGGCCTTCGTCGCAGACCAGCGCCCTGATAAGCGCGCTCGCCTCATTGATACCCTGCTCAGCTCCCAGGCCTTCGCCGACTTCTGGTCCATGAAGTGGGCGGACATCCTCAAGGTCGAAGGCCGCACTCTAGATAAGAAGGGCATGGGCCTCTTCCACGAATGGATCCGCGACGCCATCGCCCGCAACCAGCCTATGGACGCCTTTGCCCGGGACATCATCTCCGCCCGCGGCAGCACCTACCACGAGGCCACCAGCAATTTCTACCGCGCCAACCGCACCCCAGTTGATCGCGCCATCGCCACCGCCCAGGTCTTCATGGGCACCCGCCTCCAGTGCGCCGAATGCCATAACCACCCCTTCGACCGCTGGACCCAGGACGATTACTACAATTGGGCCGCCGCTTTCCGCTCCATCGACTACAAGATCCTCGAAAACAAACGCAGCGATAAGAACGACCAGCACGAGTTCAAGGGAGAGCAGGTC
>CAZCAL010000001.1:37164-45156 GCA_964496625.1 uncultured Verrucomicrobiaceae bacterium
CAGCGTTCAAAACCCTCGCACGGGAGATACTGCTGCCCCTCGCTTCCTTGGCGGACCTGCCCCCACAACGACCAAGGACGAGGACGAACTCCAGGCCACGGCGGACTGGCTGACCAGCGGGGCAAATCCCCTTTTCGCCAAGTCCCAGGTCAACCGCATCTGGTATCACCTCATGGGTCGCGGCCTCGTTGATCCCGTCGATGACTTCCGCATCACGAATCCCGCCAGCCATCCCGCCCTGCTGGACGCCCTCGCTGCGGAGTTCGTCAAGAGCGGCTTCGACCTCCGCCATATCATCCGTCAGATCATGCTATCTCGCACCTATCAGCTCGATAGTATCCCCGCCAGCCCTCAAGACGCAGACCCCATCAATTACGCCTTCAACGCCCCCCGCCGCCTCGGCGCAGAGCAGCTCTACGACACCCTCCACACCGCCCTGAGGGTCCGACCCAATTTTAGCAGCGGCGACGATTGCCTCCGTGTCGCCCAGCTCTCCGGCCCCGTCGGCGGGCGCGGCAGCCCAGATCCCACCTCCGCAGAAGCCTTCCTTGCCGAGTTCGGCCGACCCAAGCGCCAGCTCTCCTGCGAATGTGAACGGGCAGGAGAGACCTCCCTCAGTCAGGTCATCCAGCTGATGGGCGGCCCCGTCTTCCAGCGCGCCCTCACTGCCAAATACAACTTCCTCACCACCCTCGCCAAGCGCAACGAGACCCCAGATAAAATGGTCCGCACCTTGTACTGGACACTCCTCACCAGGGAGCCTACCGCCGCAGAGCTGCCCGCCATGGCAGACTTCCTCACCAAGGCCAAGGATCCCCGCCTCGCGCTGGAGGACATCACCTGGAGCCTCGTCAACGCCAAGGAATTCATCCTCCGGCGGTAGCAAAAGGCGGAACCCCGTTGCGCGCCGCTTATTGGGATACCGGCACCGCCACAGGAAAGCCAATGTTCACCGTTGGCTCCTTGTCATCCGCCAGCGGTACCGCGGATGGGCGACCACCGTCGTTGGCGAAGTTTGAGCCAAAGGAGTAGAGCAGCCCGCGCTTCACATCGTATTGAAAGAGGTCCCCAGAAAAAGGATCCGTCGGCAGCTCCGGCAGATACTTTGGCACCAGCTCTTGCAGCGATAGCGGCAGGCGCTTTTGATCTGCCGCAAAGCGCCGGAAGGCGAAAAGTTGCATCACCAGCAGGTGGCGCGTGCGGGCCATGAGATACTGCGCCGGGATATCCAGATACGGATCGACGTGCGTGAGGAAATAGGCCTCCCCCGCACCATTCGGCTGGTAATACCCTGCCGAGGCAACACTGCGCGCACTGCCACGCAGATCAGCACGATTCCCCAGACCCGTTAGCACCTGCCCGACCTCCGTCCGCAAGATCCGGAAGGTGGTGGCAAAGAGGTCCAGCGTCTCATTCGTCTTGAAAAAGAGCCGCCCAGGGCGGGCGAATTCCACCCCACCGGGCAGCGTATCGAGCGGCGCGCCGCTCTTGCGACCCAGCAGCAGCTTCTTCTCATGCAGATAAAAGGCCGGCAAAAGGTGCTCCTTCAATTGCTTGTCCGAGAGCAAACAGGCAGCGAAAAGCTCCTGGGATGCCCCCAGCGCGGAGCCCGAAAGCCGCGTGCCCCCCAGCAGATGCGCCATCAGTTGCACCCTCCTGGTATGCACGTCCAGAGAGCGCGCGTAGAACGACGGCCAAGCCTCCAGTTCCTGCAAACGCGCCGCCAGTTCTGCCAAGTCCACGGCCGCAGCAAAGGCCGCCTCTTCCTCCCCACGCCGCACCAGATACGCAGCCTCTGCCTGCTTCATCAGGGAGATGATCCCCCAGTTGGGATGACTGCCCAGATCCTCGTGATACCACGCCGCGTGACGCCCGTGCCACTCTGCGTCCTCCAGCAAATCCTTCAGGTTATCCATGGAGTGATCGTTCGTGGCCAGGAATTCTGACAACGTCGGCGTGTCCCAGACCCATGGTGGACCGATTGCCAGCGCGGCGGGTTTCGCCGGCTTCAGTGCATCCAGCAGCTGCTTCATCCGCTCCACACTCGGAACAGACAGCACCTGATCCACAGGACCAGCCTTGACTAAGTCTTCATCGTCGCCTGCCGGTTGATCGTGGATATATAGCCAGGCCACAAAGGCAAAACTAAGCACCGCCATGCCGATCATCGCCGCAGACACCCAGCTCACATCGCCAAATGGCACACGGCGCAGGCGATCACGCCGATATTCCTCAGGGTCCGCCCGACGGACTGGCCGCGGCGGCGGGGGCGGTTGCAACTCCTCCTGCACAGGTTCAGGACGGCGCTCAGGCTCTGGGGCCGGTGCCGGGCGCACCACAGCGCGGGGTCGAATCACTGGGGGTGGCACGTGGGCTGGTGCCGGCGGGACCGCCTCGTGCACGACTGGCGGCGGAGGCGGTTGTGCCGGTTGCGGCCTCACTGCTGGGGTGGGACGCGGCGCTGGCGCTGGCCGGTGCTTCGACGCCACAAACGGGCTATTGGGCTCCAGATCCCAGGGCGACTGCCAATCACCCCCGCCACGCTGCCACCACTTCCCGGCCTGCGGAGCAGGCGAGTCGTCGTCAGAGGATGGGGGTGGATTGGGCATCGGTTCAGGCAGTTTCGCAGGATAGCATTTCGTGGCGAATCGCACGGATCTTTTTTCCGCAGACCACTCTTTACCCACATGCCGTCTTTTCATTCCGTACGCCTGTGGCAAGAGTGCAGCGCCGTGGAATATCCCCAATCATCCTTCATTTTCATCGCCTGTCGCGCAGGCTCAGAGCCAGCCCTCAAGCGGGAGATCGCCCGGCGGCACCCTGGCCTCCTGACGCCCGCCTTCATGCGGCCCCAGCTCCTCACCTTCAAAGCCTCCCGCCCCCTCAGTGCGGACTTTGACCCCCAGTGCGTCTTCGCCAGAGCCTGGGGCATCAGCCTCGCCCGGGTGCCCGCCGATGCACCGGGTGGCGATTGGATTTCCCAGTTGCCCAAAGACCTGCCCCTCCGCGTCCACGCCTTCCCCCGCATCGCGCCAGAGACCGGCGTTACCGAGGCAGACCTCGCCGCCGCAGAGGCCATCGGCACCGGCGTGGCCAGCCTCCTCAGCGCCGATCCAGCCCGCCAAGTCTCCTGCTCCGGTCCCGCCCTTGATGGCGAACTCGTCATCGATGTCATCACCGGGGAGGAGGGAGAGCCCGCCCTCATCGGCTGCCACCTCCATCGCGCACCGCATCATCCGCTACCTGGCGCATTGCCACTGCTTGTCCAGCCGGACGCCGCCCCCTCCCGCGCTTGGCGCAAGGTGGAAGAAGCCTTCGCCTTCGCCGGCTGGGCCGCCCCAGGGTTCCTGGAGGGCCGCACCGCCCTAGAGCTCGGCTGCGCCCCTGGCGGTGCCAGTTATGCCCTGCTGAATCGCGGCGTGCGCGTCATCGGCGTCGATCCCGGGCCTGTCGAAGACCGCGTCCTGCACTTCCAGGGACCCGCCGGGGCCACCCTCACCCACCTGCGGCTCCCCGTCGGCGCGCTAGCTGGGATGGAGCTCCCTAGCCCCATCGATCTCCTCCTTTCGGACATGAACCTCGCTCCGCCCGTCGTCCTCCGCTACATTGAGCGCCTCCAGCAGCGCATCCACGCCCCTGCCCTCATCCTCACGCTGAAGCTGAACGATGCCGACATGGAGTCCCAGGTCCCCGACTTCCTCGCCCAGCTCAAGCGCTTCGCCCCCCGCCCCCTCCTGGCCACCCAGCTCCCCTCAAACCGTCGAGAGATCTGTGTCATCGCCGGGGCGCTGAAGGGTTGAGAACGCCGATGAATCGCTGTGGCATCCGCAGCTTCACCAGCGGTTCAAACGCACCGGCCTCACAGAGGCCAGCTACAAATGCAGACATCCCTCGGAGAGGGATGGGTACCGTACTCCTCCCTCTCCGAGGGAGGATTCAGCAAGCCACTCTTTGGGCACCGCCAGATCGCACGGGCAGAGAGTGCTCTTCACTCCCCCATAGTTAGTTCTTGTTTCAAGTTAGTGGAGGGATAGAATCGCCAGATGCATTCGAATGGACTCCTCCTGGGCCTTGCGTGGGCTGTTCTTGCGATGCCGCTTGGCGCTGAGGAGGTGAAGGTGGACGCTCTCAGCGAGGCTGCACAAGACTACTTGGACGGACGGGCTCCCTTCTCGTTTGATCGGTCAGCGTATCCTGCGGGCGCGGACTTGGCTGCGTTGCCAATCGGGGTTTTTGATTCCGGGATCGGGGGACTGACGGTCCTGGAGGCTCTCTTGACCGCCGACGTCTTTAACAATGACACCCTACAACCCGGCGCTGATGGCCGGCGTGACTTCGAGCACGAGCGCTTCATATATCTGGGCGATCAGGCGAACATGCCGTATGGGAACTACTCTGCGGTGGGCAAGGTGGATTTTCTCCGCGAGCTGATCCTCAAAGACGGCGTCTTCCTGCTGGGCAAACGCTACTGGCCCAGCGCGGCTGCCGCCGAACCCCGCTTCGATAAGCCCCCGGTGAAGGCCATCGTCATCGCCTGCAACACGGCCACGGCCTACGGGCTGAAGGATCTGCGCGCCGCCATCGAAGCATGGGGCCTGCCGGTCATCGTCGTGGGTGTGGTGGAGGCAGGTGCCCGTGGGCTTCTCGCCGCCTCTCCCGATGGTGCCGTGGGGGTGCTCGCCACGGTGGGCACCTGTTCCAGCGAGGTCTATCCCAAAACGATCCAGAGCACCCTGGGTCTCGCCGGACGTGGCATCGCGACGGTGACCCAGTTTGGCAGTGCCAGTCTGGCAGGCGTGATCGAGGGCGACCCGGCTTACAAGGTGTCGCTCCCGGAGCAAGTCGAGGCCGATGTGCGTGGCCTCGTCGCTGCGCATCAGGCGGCGGGTCGGGCCGGGGCACCGATGCCGATCAAAAAGGTCATGCTGGGCTGCACCCACTTCCCGCTGGTGGTGCGGGAGATTGATGCCGCCTTTGCAAAGCTGCGCGCTGATCCGGCCATGGAGCCGTGGATCGCCGCCGAGCGCGAGTATGTGAACCCGGCGGAGTGGACCGCACGGGAGTTGTTCCGCGAATTGGCCAAAGCAAGGCTGCGTTGTCCGGCGGCCTCAGTGGCAACCTCGTCTGGGGCACCCTTTTTTATCTCCGTGGCAAATCCCCGCTGCCCAGAGGCGAAGCTCACGGCGGACGGTGCTCTCGATCCCGCCTATAAATATGGCCGGGAAGCGGGCCACCTCAGCGTGGAGGACACCATCGTCGTGCCGATGACGCGCGCTGGCCTCCCAGCGGTGAGCCGCCACCTGCTGGAAACCAAACTGCCTGCGGTGTGGGAGCGCCTTCCTGTCCAATGACCAAAACACCACTGCTCGCCCTCTGCCTCGCGCTACCGCTGGCCGCCGCCGCCGCGGACTACGACCTGCTCATCACCAACGCCCGCATCGTGGACGGGACGGGAGCCGCCGCCACGACCGGCAGTGTGGGCATCAAGGACGGGCGGATCGTGGCCGTGGGTCAGGCCAGCGGACAGGCGCTGGAGACGCTGGATGCTGGCGGGCTGGTGCTGGCACCTGGGTTCATCGATGTCCACACGCACTCGGAGAACATTTGCAAAAACCCTGCCGCCGAGAACTTCCTGCGCATGGGCGTGACGACCATTGTCACCGGCAACTGCGGCACTTCGCGCACGGATGTGGCGGCGTTTTTTGACGAAATCAGCCGGGCGCACGTCGGAGTGAACGTGGCCACGCTGATCGGGCACGGATCGGTGCGCACGGCGGGCATGAAGGGCAATTCCATCCGCGTCCCGAATAGCGAGGAAATGCAGGAGATGAAGCGCCTGGTCGATCAGGCAATGAAGGACGGCGCGGTGGGAATGAGCACGGGCCTGATCTATGTGCCCGGCACGTTTGCAAAGACTGCCGAGATCGTGGAACTCGCGCAGGTGGCGGCATCGCACGGGGGCATCTATGCCAGCCACATGCGCTCAGAATCGGTGGGTATCTTTGGGGCGCTGGATGAATTTTTCACCATCCTGCGGCAGACCGGGATGCGCGGGGAGGTCTCCCACCTGAAGGTCACGGGTCCATCCGCCTGGGGGAAATCGCCGGAGGTGATCGAGCGGCTCGACCAAGCGCGAGCCGAGGGCCTGCGCGTGACTCACGACGAGTATGCCTACACCGCCTCCAGCACCGGGCTGCGCCAGACCATGCCGGACAGCGCCTTTGAAGGCACCCGCGACGACTTCCGCGCCCGACTCGCCGACCCCAAGGCAAAGGCGGACATCATCGCCAAAATGAACTCGGCCCGGGAACGAGCCGGGCGCGATGACTACACCTACGCCGTCATCGCCAAGTTCGCTGCCGACCCCTCGCTGAATGGGAAGTCCATCCCGCAAGTCGCCAAGATGCTCCGAGGCAGTGACCGCTTGGAGGATCAGATCGAGGTCATTCTCGACATCGAATCCCGTGGCGGTGCCAGCGCCGTGTTTCATGGCATGCGCGAGGACGATCTGGTGCGCTTCATGCAGCACCCGCTGACGATGGTGGCCAGCGATGGCGGACCGCGCGTGCTTGGTCAGGATGTGCCGCACCCGCGCAGCTACGGCAACAACGCCCGGGTGCTGGCCCGCTACGTTCGCGACCAAAAAGTCCTGACCCTGGAGGAAGCCGTGCGCAAAATGACCTCCCTCCCCGCCCAGACCTTCGAGCTGAAGGATCGCGGCCTCATCCAGGCAGGCACCTTTGCCGACCTCGTGATCTTTGATCCCGCCAAAGTCGCCGATCCCTCCACCTACAATGATCCGCATCACTACGCAGAGGGTTTCCTGCACGTCATCGTCAACGGCAAGCTCGAGCTCCGCGACGGTCTCATGACGGGGACGAGAAGCGGCGGGCCGCTGCGGCGGTAGTTGGGGCTAGGGTGACTCCCCCAAATCCCCGCTTCCCATCGGGCGGGGTTTTGCTTACTGTCGGCGGTCATGGCTGCAACCTCCGTTCCTACAATCTTCCTCAGTGCTGCCAGCATTGATCTGAAGCCGTGGCGCGAGACCTTGCACAAGGCGTTCTCCCGCGCTGGCTTTCGCGTTTTCACGCAGTCGCAGAGTCTGGGGGCCGCACCGGGAGACGTCCGGCAGCTGTTGGTGGACCACATCAGGCAGAGTGACTGCGTCATCCACCTCGCCGGGATTGGCTACGGATTCCATGCGCAAGACCCCTTTCCCGCCGATCCGGCGTTTCAGTGCTCCTGGACGCAATTTGAATACTACTTCGCCCACTCCCTCACCGGCTCGGGGAAAAAGGCCGTCATCGCCTATGTGTGTGACCCAGACCTATCGACCAGGCCCTTCGTTGAAGAAGGTGATGCCCCCGAACAGGCCGTGAAGAGATCCCTCCAGGATGCGCACCGGGACCGCGTCAGGAGCGGCGAGTTCACCGGCACACCGCTCGAAGGAGTCGTCCCCCGCACCAGCAACGAGTCCATCGGCTCGGTGGAAGAACTCCTTCAAGCCGTCGCCGCCGCAGTTGGCACCTTGAAGAACGTTGAGCGTGACAGCATTCTGCGGGCTCAGCAGGAACTACAGCCCATCTGGCACGCACCCCAGCGGGTCGGGCGGCTGTTCGGACGGCAGACGGAGCTGGCAACCTTGCAGACTTTGTGGGATCAGCATCCCCGCCTCGCCATCACAGGTAGCGGAGGGATGGGAAAGACCGCCCTCGCCGCCGAGCTGCTGGAGACCGTACGTCCGCTTGCTGGTAAAGCACGGCGTCTGATCGCTCACGACTACTATCGCCAGTCCGCCCACGAGTCCGCCCTCGCTGCCCTGCTCAGTCAGGCGGGGCACGACCCACGCGGGCTCAATCTGCGGGAGATGGAGTCACAGATCGCCGTCGCATTCAACCAGCCCGATACCTACCTCTATTTAGAAGGCTGTGAAAAGGCCACGGACCTGCCCGCCTTACTGGCCCTCACCGGCAGCGCCCGCGTCCTCCTGAC
>CAZCAL010000001.1:45166-57306 GCA_964496625.1 uncultured Verrucomicrobiaceae bacterium
CGGTGCGCGCGCGCGCCGTGCGTTGGTCACCGACCAGGTCGCGCCGCAGGGTGCCCATGGCTGGGGCCTCCCGCCGCTCAGCATCCCTGATGCCGCCGCCCTCGTCCATCATCTTTCCGGGCGCGACCCCGCCGACCCGTCGCCCGCCCTCGTCGAGCTCGCCCAGTTCTTCGGCGGGCACGCCCTCGCCTGTCAATTGGCGGGGAATCTCCTGTCTCACCGGACCCGCACCGCCAGCGCTTTGTTGAAGGATCTGCAAACCTCCGGTCTCGCCAAGCTGGGCGGGCAGGACAAGGAGCACGGCAGCGTGGACTTCCTCCTGCGCCAGACCGCCGCCGGGCTGGAGGAAAGGCACCCCGGCTGCGCGCGGTTGTGGTATGCCCTCGGCCTCGGTGCCCTCTCCCCCCTGCCGCTCTCCCTGCTCGCCGCGATGCTGGGCACCGATTCCGATGACCTCCTGCCCCTGCTGGAGGCCATGCAGCACGAAGGCATCATCCACATGGACGAGGTCCCGCCCGAATCCGGGGACGAAGCCGAACCCGCCGCCGCCCTGGCCCACGCCCTCATCCAGACCTACGCCCACACCAGCCTCTGCCAGGACCTTCCGCAGCCCCAAGCCCCAGATACCGAGGCCAGCTACACCGCCTGGAGAGAGGCCTGGGCCAACTACCTAAAGCGCTGCTTCGACTCCGGGCACATTCCCGGCGGATACCGGCGTTACGAGGCCCTGCTGCCCCAGCTCGATGGTCTGCTCACCCAGCTCGATCAGCGGGAGGCGCCCGACTCTCACCCGCAACTCCGTCTCATCAATTCCGTCGCCACTCTCCACCACCGGACCGGCCGCCTGCTCGCGGCGGAGCCGCTCTTGCGCCGGACGCTGGAGGTGTCTGAGCAGACGCTAGGGAAGGAGCACCCAGATACGTTGATGAGCCTCAACAACCTCGCCTCCCTACTGTGGACCAAGGGCGATTTGGCGGGGGCTGAGCCGCTTTGCCGCCGGGCGCTGGAGGCTCAGGAGCGGGAACTGGGGGCGGAGCACCCCGCTACCCTGGGCAGCCTCAGCAACCTCGCCAACCTGCTTATAGACAAAGGCGATCTGGCGGGGGCGGAGCCGCTCCACCGCCGGACGCTGGAAGTGCGGGAGCGGACACTAGGGGCTGAGCACCCCGACACGCTGAGCAGTCTCAACAACCTCGCCATCTTGCTCAAAAACAAGGGCGATCTGGCAGGGGCTGAACCGCTCTACCGACGGGCGCTGGAGGCCCTGGAACGGAAGTTCGGGGCGGAGCACCCCGATACGCTGATGAGCCTCAACAACCTCGCCAACCTGTTGGTAGCCAAGGGTGATCTGGCGGGAGCGGAACCATTGTACCGGCGGGCGTTGGAGGCGTGTGAGCGGACGCTGGGGGTGGAGCACCCCGATACGCTGAGCAGCCTCAACAACCTCGCCGGCCTGCTGGCAGCCAAGGGCGATCTAGCGGGGGCGGAACCGCTCTTCCGCCGGGCGGTAGCTGGAGCGCAAAAGCTGCTGCTACCGGAGCATCCCGCCCGGCAGGGTTATGAGCGCAATTTGGCGTGGGTGGAGGCGGAGCTGAAGGAGTGAACCCTATTGGCGGGCTGCTTTTGTGGCAGATCTCGTTGCTGGTAGTCAGGGCCACAGACGCGGAACGGGGTGGTGACACCCGACTGCCCGGAGGCCAAAAATCCGTCCGGTTGGCATGTCGGGGTGCCCTCCACGACACTTTGCAGGGGCAGGCCGATGCTCGGGGTGCTCTCCACGACACTTTTTAGGGGCACACTGATGCTCGGGGTGCCCTCCACGACACTTTTTAGGGGCACACTGATGCTCGGGGTGCTCTCCACGACACTTTGCAGGGGCAGGCCGATGCTCGGGGTGCTCTCCACGACACTTTGCAGGGGCACACAGATGCTCGGGGTGCTCCCGTGCGCCGTGCAATTCGCCACCCCGACATGCTAACCGGATGGTTTTTCGCCCTTACACTCCACGCCGCAGGGAGCAGATCGCCCGGCGGGAGTGGCAAAATTTAGCTTTTTAGGCGGGGCCAACCGCCTAGACCGGTGGGGCCAGTTTGGTGACGACGTGGCTCATGTAGGGGAAGAGTTGCTTCTTGCGGCTGACGATGCCGGGGAGATCAAAGAGGGAGGGGCGGACGGCGGCGTGGTCTTCGTGGATCTGGGCGACGATGCGGGCATCCCCGGCGGTGAGCAGGACGCTGTGGTGGCGCGTGATGTCTGTGACCATGAGGCAGGCGAAGTGCAGGCTGTGCTTGTCCAGCAGCCTGCTGAGGGCGGCCTGGAGATCGGCCTCGCGCTTCCAAAATTCGTCCAGCCCGAGTTCCTCGATCTGGGAGATGCTGATGTGCCAGCCGTTCTCTTCGAAGACTTTGCGGTCGCTTTCCAGCGCCCGTTCAGGGGTCTGCTCCCGCAGCATGGAGCCCGCCGCGAAGAAGTCCTTCACGAACTGGGCGCAATCAATCTGGCCGATGCTGCTGAGCCACTCCAGGATCTCGCGATCCGTGTTGGTGGTGGTGGGGGAGGTGAGGTGGAGGGTGTCTGAAATGATGCCGGCGCAGAGGCAGATGGCGGTGGATTTATCCGGCGCGGCCCCCTGCATCCGATACATGATGCCGACGATGGTGGAGGTGCTTCCGACGGGCTCATTGATAAAGCGGATGGGCTCCTTGGTGCGCAGATTGCCACTGAGGCGGTGGTGGTCGATGACCTCCAGGATCTCGGCCTCATCCGCACCGACGACGGCTTGGGCGAACTCGTTGTGATCGACGAGCACGAGCTGCATGCGTGGCACATCGATGAGATCGGACTTTGAAAATACGCCAGCGAGCTTTTGGGTCTCTTCCTCGATGACGGGAAAGAGCGGCTGATTGGAATGCTGCACCGTGTGGATGACCTCCCGCAAGGCGGTGCGTGATCCGAAGGAATGAAAGGAGTGGGTCAGGGCCTCGCCAATGGGGCGGGAGAAGCGGATGAGCTGGGAGGTGGTGGCGGTGTCGTAGGCGGCGCAGATGATGGTGATCCCTTTGGCCTTTGCCTGCCCGATGATGCCGTCCCACGGCTTAAAGCCCCCGGTGACCACGAGACAACGGGCACCGATCTCAATGGCCAGCGCGTGAATCTCGGGACGATCTCCGGTGAGGATGGCCAGCTTTTCCGCCGGAAACTGGGAGGCGCGCTGCCGGGTGGTCTCGACACTGGAGGCGGCGACGACGAGGACAAGATCCTGAAAGGCATCAAGGTCCGCAGTATCACCATCCGCAGTGCCGCCGACGGCATTGACGATGTTGCGCAGGCTGGTGCGGATTTCGCGATTGATGGATTCGCGTCCCGTGCTGCCATCGGGCGGGAGGAAAAGCTGCGCCATCTCTTGAATGGCGGGCATACCGAGCAGGCGGCCTTCGTCATCGCAGACGGGGATGCTGCGGAAGTTCCGCTCCATCATCTTGCGATACACGGACAGGAATGTCTCATCCGCCTGCGCCGTTAGCACTTCGCGGCGGCAGATCGTCGCGGCGGTAGGTCGCACATCGAGGAGGAGCTTTGGCGCGGAGACCCCTGCGGTTTGCAGCACCCAATTCGTGCGCACGCTGACCTCCCCACAGCAGGCTGCCTCTGCGTCCATGCCGCGCACCTCGCGGAGGTAAGCTGCATACCCGATGGCGGAGCAGATGGCGTCCGTGTCCGGGTTGCGGTGGCCGATGACGTAGAGGGGCATGGGGGATAAGGTGTGAGAGCGATCAGTCTTTAGTATTCAGTAGCCAAAGATCGCTGAACGAGGACTGGGCACTTTTTACTGAAGACTTTGGCCGCCAACCCGCTGAAAACGCTGAGCTTCTTGAAGGCTAGCGCCAGGGGGAGACGTCACACCCAACCAAGCTCATGCATCTTGGCATCAACGGCGTCCTTGTGTTCGAGGAGTTCGGCGATGGGGTCCCACTGGCCGGTGGTCAAGGCGTCGCGGGCGGTATCGGGCATGACGATGGTGAAGTTTTGATCACCAAAGAAAACACGTTGGGCATCGATATCGACGGTGATTTGCGTCTGCGGGTCGGCCTCAATGGCGGCGGCCAGTTTGGCGATGTCTTCTGCGGTGGCGCAGACGCAGGGGATGCCGAGGGTGGTGCAGTTGCCAAAAAAGATCTCTGCAAAGCTCTGGGCGATGACGGCACGGAAGCCGAAGCGATAGAGCGCCTGGGGGGCGTGCTCGCGACTGCTGCCGCAACCAAAGTTTTCGCCAGACACGAGGACGGAAGCGCCGGCAAACCGGGGATCGTTCAGCGGATGCGCTTTGTCGGTGCCATCGGCATTTTTGCGGACGTCGTAGAAGGCAAATTCGCCGAGGCCATCAAAGGTCACGCACTTCATGAAGCGAGCCGGGATGATGCGATCAGTATCAATGTCAGCGCCAGGGACGTGCACGCCAGCACCGGAGACGGAGGTGATTTTTTGAAGAGCCATAAGGGGGAGCGAGATTCTAGCAGGATTCCGGGCGGCGGCAAGTGATCACACAAGGCCACTATTTGGCCGGAGTTGCCGCCTTGGCCTTACCCTTCTTCACATAGTCTGGCCAGACGATGTGCTTGCCTTCGATGCCGGTGAATTTCCAGGCGGGCCAGATGGGTGATTCGGCGCGGACTTCCTTGTACTTCTGGGTCAGGAGAAGGGTCATTTCTTCGAGCTTGGTGGGCTGAGTGGCGGCGAGATCGTGGGCTTCGCCGATGTCGTTCTTGAGGTTGTAGAGCTCGAACTTGATCAACTCCGCACGCTTGAAGTCGCGCTGTGCTTCCTCGGTGAGATCGTTGTTTCTCGGTTCGGCGGGATGATCCAGGGCGGCGAGGATCTTCCAATCGCCGATGCGCATGGCGACCTTGGGCTCGCTGATGGCACGGTTGAAGTGCCAGTAAAGCGGCGTGCTGCGCTCGATGGGTTTTCCTTCGAGCATGGGCAGGAGATTGGCCCCGTCGAGCTTGCGGTCTGAGGGTGGGGAGATGCCGGCGATGGCGCAGGCGGTGGGGAGAAAATCGACGCCGCAGACGGGCTCATCGCTCGTGGTGCCGGGCTTGGTTTTCCCCGGCCAGCGGATCATGCCAGGGATGCGAATGCCGCCTTCGTAGATGGAGCCTTTTTTATCTCTGAGAGGTCCTGCAGACCCGTGCGGATGCTGCGGCGTGATGGCGGGTCCGTTATCGCTGGTGAACATGACGAAGGTGCTCTCCCGCAGTCCCTGCTCATCCACCGCCTGCATGAGGCGGCCAAAGGCGCTGTCCATCTGCGTGACGTTGCCGTGGTGGGCGGAGTAGGACGGATCGTCGGAGGGGTAGAGTCTGGTGTATTTTTCCGCTGAGGCGATGGGTTCATGCGGTTCGTGAAAGCAGACGTAGAGGAAGAAGGGCTTCTCTTTGTCGCGCACATCGGTGAGCCAATGGAGGCTCTCATCGGCAACGATGTCGGCGGCGTAGCCTTCGATCTTGCCGACCTCCTTGCCGTTGCGCACGAAGTTGTCTGGGTTGTGGTGATTGGGATAGGCGTTGTTTTGGGTGGAGAACCAGTAGTCAAAGCCGTGATCACTGGGCTGGGGTTGCGTGGGCTTGTTGAACTCTCCATTCAGATGCCATTTACCAATGTGTGCGGTGGCATAGCCGGACTGCTGAAGGAGGCGGGCGATGGTGATCTCGCTGGAGCGGACGTGCATCGGCGATTCCTCTGGAATCCAATCCCGAATGCCGACGCGCGTCGGGGTGCGGCCGGTCATGAGCGCGGTGCGGGAGGGGGAACAATTCGGGTGCCCGGCGTAGCAACTGGTGAGGCGGACGGACTCCGTGGCAAACTGATCGAGGTGCGGGCTTTGCACCTCCGTGTTGCCGAAGCAGGCGAGGTCCCCGTAGCCGAGATCATCGGAGACGATCAACAGGATGTTTGGACGATCGGCCGCAGCGGATAGCACGGCGGATAAGAGCAGTCCGAGGAGGGGGAGAGTCTTCATGCAGAGGGAACGAGCACACTGCGGGTGGTCTCTCCCAAAAACGACCGTGCGATCATTGGACAGAATGCTGGTGCAGGTGCAATCATCCGCAATGGGGAAATTTTTGCTTCTGCACCTGCTCACGGTCTGCTGCCTTCTGACGGCAGGATGCCAAAGCCCAACGGCGCAGCGTTTTCTAAAAGCAAAGCCCACGAAGGTTTCACCCTTTCTGGACAAGCGTCCTCTGATGCGAACAACGCGGGACAGAGTCCCCTTTAATTTCGCCTGGCGGAATACGTCGCCCTCCGTGCAGGCACAGGTCATGGAGCGGACGGAACTCTACATCGCGCCAGTAGAGCTGCGCTATCTCCAGCCCATCTCAAAGGCTTTGGCGAGGTGGGAGATGCAAAACGGTTGGACGCAGCGAAAGGAACGGGAGATGGCCTATCAGCTCCGGCTGGCGTTCGCACAGGCTTTCATGAAGTCCGCCCGCCCGCGCTATCGGATCGTCAGGCAACCCTCTGCGCGGTCGCTGACGCTGGAGATGGCCATCACGGAACTGAATCCGACCAGCGTGCGTGGCAATGGGGTGAAGCTAGCGGCAAAGTTTCTGGTCGGGCCGATTTCTGGGCTGCTAGGCGTTTTCACGAAGGGCAATATAGCCATCGAAGGCAAGGTATCGCTCTCGGACACGCACACCGCCGTCTTCCAGTTCTGCGACAACGAGAAGGACAAGATGACCTTCTACAATGCGCGGGACTTTCAGCCCTACGCCCATGCGCAGGTGGCAATCGCCGAGTGGGCGGCGCAGTTTGAGGAGTTTTGCCGCACCTACAGCGACCACAAGGTAAAGGAATCTTCCTTCATCACGCTGAAGCCTTGGTGAAGCAGTCGCCCAGCCGCTAGGCCTTCTTCTTCGCTGGGACAGCCTTTTTAGCAGCCTTCTTTGCCGGGGCCTTTTTGGCAGCCTTGGCAGCAGGCTTCTTGCTGGGGGCGGTAGATGCTTGCCACTCGTCGAGCGAAAGCCAGTCGTCCAGGCCGTGATGGCGGAAGTGGTCGCCCTCGCGCAGGATGCCTCGGCTCAGGAAGTTGAGAAGCTCCGCGTCTGAGAAGGGGCCAAACTCGACAAACGCACGACTGATGTAGATGAGATTTTTCATATCGGGATGGGGTAGGCTCTGCAATTTGCCAGAACTACCCCCTCTAGCAAGCAACATACCTGCCACCAAACAAACAAAACCGCCGTCACCTGCATCTGGCAGATGACGGCGGCGCAAGATCACTCGTGCTTCATTGAAACACTCGTGAGATTGGGCGGACTAGTCGCCTTTGCAGCAGTCTTTACCGCAGGTCTTGCCTTTGTCTTTGCAGCACTCAGCGCACTTGCCTTTGCAGCACTTTTCGCAGGCTTTGCTAGCAAAGGCGGAAGGCGTGGAGAGGGCGACGATGGAGAGAGCAAGGATGGATAGAATCGTTTTCATGATGATATGTTTTTGAATTGAGTTTTAACGTTTTGTTTTGATCACGGACTCGCCTTTGGAAGGATTGCTCGGATGCGGCGAATCAAAGACACCGAGGATCTCGCTGCCCGTGGGGGATCGGGGGCTGCGCTACCAGCTGGAAGTGCCGAGCGATGCCTGGGCAGGCCCACAAAAGGGGTCTCCTGTCCGTCAGACATCATCACTGGCACCACTTCCAGCGGCTACCAGTTCACATCAGCAAGGCACAATCGCGCAGGAAGAGGGATCGTCGTCGGTGCAAGGCACCGGGAGTGATCAGGCGGCGCTGAAAGGTCTCAAACGCTGCCGCCTTGAAGCGATGGATGTCTGCTACGAGCAACAGCGAGACATTCGCCATTGGCGCTGCGATGGCCGTTGGCTCCACTGGAGCCTCGCGCTTCATACTGATCTTGCAGCATGGGCAGTCTTCGTGCGATCTGGATGAGGAAGGGCCGTTCGATTTGCGTTCCGCCTCTTCTTGGGCGCACATCGGGCAGGCTGGAGGGGCTTTCTTAACTTCCGTCGCTGCTTCCGCGCGGGGAATATTGCACCAGCACATCGGCAATGCGATGCAGAACGCTAAAACGGCTCTGAGGGTGAGGGAGTGCATGTTGAAACCTCTGCACCTAACTTGCGCCACTATCCAAAAAATGCAAGCCCATGGTCTGGGGGATTTTGGGAGCGTTCATTCTCCCAAAATCCCCGAAAAGTCATGGAATCAGAGCGCTTTGATCCGAATGTTGCGGAACCAAGTCTCGTCGCCGTGTTCGGTCAGCATGATCTTGCCATGGCCGGGGGCAAAGTCTGCCTTTGCCTTGAACTTGCTGGCGGCGATGCGCGTCTTCCAATCGTCCGTTGTCGTATCCGCCTCGGCGACCAGCATACCATTCAGCCAATGCTGAATTTTGCCATTATTGACGATGATCTTGCTGGTATTCCACTCGCCGATCGGCTTCAGCGGTTTGTCTTTCGAGGCTGCCTTGATGTCATAAATGCAGGCCGTGCTGTGGCTGTCGCCGCGTTTTGCATCGGGATGCTCATTGTCATCGATCATCTGATATTCGATGCCGAGCCACTCTTTGCCGCCGATTTTGGTGACCCAATATTTGATGCCGTTGTTGCCGCCTTTGTCGAGCTTCCAGTCCCACTCAAGCTCGAAGCTGGTGAACTCGGCCTTGGAAATGAGGCTGCCGCCGCCTTTGCCCGTGAGGTGGATGACTTCGCCTTCAGGCTTCCAGAGCGGGCCGGGTGCCTCGCCGTTCGCGGTGGTGAAGTCTGACAGGGTCAACGGGATCACGTCCGCAGCGTGGAGGCTGGCGGCGGCGAGGAAACAAAGGGCAGTAACAGCAGGAAGGAATTTCATGGGATGGGATGAACGATGCACGGGTGTGGGACTTATCACTTCAAGCATTCATCAGCGCCTCAATCTCATCCGGCTCAATGGGAATGCCTGCCATGAGATCGATATTGCCGTCTTCGCCGATGAGGATGTTGTTTTCCAACCGGACGCCCAGTTTCTCCTCACGGATGTAGATGCCGGGCTCGACGGTAAAGACCATGCCCGCCTGCACCGGCTTCCACATGTGACCCACGTCATGCACATCGATCCCCAAGGGGTGGGAGGTGCCATGCATGAAGTATTTCTTATACAGTGGTTTGTCAGGGTCCTGTTTGGCCACTTCATCCTTGTCCAAGAGGCCGAGGCCGATCAACTCCGCCTCCATGAGCTTGCCGACTTCTTCTTGGTATTCCCGAATGATGACGCCGGGCTTCAGCATCTGGCAACAGGCGCGGAAGACCCGCAACACGGCTTCATAAACCGCGCGCTGGCGGGGTGTGAATCGGCCGTTCACGGGGATGGTGCGCGTCAGGTCCGCGTTGTAGTTTCCGTAGTTGGCGGCCACATCCAACAATAGCATCTCGCCATCCTGGCACTGGCAGTGATTGGTCACGTAGTGCAGCACGCAGGCATTGGCACCGGTGGCAATGATCGGCGTGTAGGCAAAGCCTCGCCCACGTTGCCGGATGAACTCGTGGATGAGTTCCGCCTCGATCTCGAACTCGTGCACGCCGGGCTTCACAAACTTCAGCAGGCGTCTGAATCCATCGTCGGTGATTCGGATGGCCTCATTCAGCAGGGTGATCTCTGCATCGCTCTTCACGACGCGGAGGCCATGCATCAGTTGTGCAAGACGGCGATAGTCGTGCAGTGGATACTCGGCCATGCAGCGCTTCGTGAAGCGCATCTCCCGCGTTTCAGTGGGGATGGTGGCGCGTGCGTGTTCGTTGGAATTGAGGAAGACGGCGTCTGCTTGGCACATCAGCAGGCGGAAGAGGGTCTCAAACTCCTGAGTCCACATCACATTCTGGATGCCGGATCGATCCGTGGCTTGCACTTTGTTGAGCTTCTCCCCCTCCCAGACCGCGATGTACTCCGACGTCTCTCTCACAAACAGAATCTCCCGATGCTTCGGATCTGGGGCATCTGGGAAAAGCATCAAAATGGTCTCCTCCTGGTCGATGCCACTGAGGTAGTAGAGATCGCTATTCTGCACAAAGCCCAGCGAGCCGTCTGCGTTTGTAGGCAGCACATCGTTCGCATGGAGGATCACCAGAGACCGCGGCGGCAATTCGGCGGCCAGACGTCGGCGATTTTCAACAAACAAGTCGGCGGGGGCAGGTTGGTAACGCATTGACGACGTTGTAATCACTTCCAGCCTAGGTTGCCAGCACATCTGTGGGTAATTGTGAAAATCAACGAGGGGGGAAATCGATCTCCACGCTTCCGATTTGATAGACTGTATGTCACGGCCCAGTGGATGCGCTTACCAAAAAGCCGGGCAAATCGCCATGAATCCATACCAACCTCCCGAAACGCTTCTTGAGCCTCTCCCGCAAGTTCCTGGACGTCGTTGCCCTGCCTGTGGGAGCACCGAGACAGGCAGCAGTGTGCTGAGCCCTAACCGCCCTGGGCTGATGTCGGTATTTCTTTTTGGTTGGTTAGCGATGCTTATCAGAGCGGCATTCGCGATTCAGACCGATCTTTGCCGGGATTGCGGCAAAACGAATCGTTATAAGACGACAGGCTCCTGGGTAGCGTTGGCGTTCTTGATTCTAATCGTGCTGGCCCTCGTCGCCGAGCTTTTCGGTGTTCTTGAAGAGTGAGCCTGGGGACGGCCCATCCGCACGCCATAGGTTTCCCCACCCGTGCAAGAGAATGCCAGTGTTTTTGATTGCCAATCCGCCCTCCCGATAGACAATCACGGGCGCAAAACGTGCATCTAAACCCAACCTCAAACTCCACCTTTATCTGATTATGGGAAGACCCGTCACTCTCTTCACTGGCCAATGGGCAGACATGCCCACGGACACGATTCTTCAAAAAGCCAAGGCCTTCGGCTACGATGGCGTTGAACTGGCCTGCTGGGGCGACCACTTTGAGGTGGAAAAGGCCGATCAGGCATACTGCGACGAAAAACGCGCAAAGCTCAAAGCGGCGGGTCTCCAGTGCCACGCCATTTCTACTCACCTTGTCGGTCAAGCAGTGTGCGACAACATCGATCCACGCCACCAGCAGATCTTGCCACCCGCCATCTATGGCGATGGTGATCCTGAGGGCGTGCGTCAGCGTGCCGCTGCCCATCTCATTGAGACGGCAGAGGCAGCCAAGCGCTTTGGCGTCAGCGTGGTGAATGGGTTCACCGGCAGCAGCATCTGGCATCTCGTTTATTCCTTCCCACCCAACCTCCCGGGCCAAATCGACGCAGGTTACAAAGACTTCGCGAAGCGCTTCACCCCAATCTTTGATGCCTATCAAAAGCTTGGCATCCGGTATGCGCTGGAAGTTCACCCCACGGAGATCGCCTTTGACATCGCTAGCGCCGAGCGCGCTCTACAGGCGGTGGATTACCATCCTGCCTTCGGCTTCAACTACGACCCGAGCCACTTTGGCTACCAAGGGGTCGATTACGTGAAGTTCCTCTACAAGTTCAGCGACCGCATTTTCCATGTCCACATGAAGGACGTGGCCTGGAACATTGGCGATGGAACCACAGGCGTCTTCGGCGGGCACGTGGATTTCCACAAGCCTGAGCGTTACTGGGACTTCAAGTCCGTGGGCCGTGGAATGATCAACTTTGAAAAGATCATCCGCGCACTGAATGACATCAACTACGGTGGACCCCTGTCCGTGGAATGGGAAGACGGCGGCATGGATCGCGAATTCGGAGCCACGGAATCCGCAGCCTTCGTCAAGAAAGTGGATTTCCCACCCTCGAAGATCATCTTCGACGCCCAGTTCGCTGAGGCCAGCAAGTAACAAGGCTCTCTCCTGGGAGCGCTGCCTTCCAAGGCGGCCACTCGCAAATGCGCGAAGCGCCACTCTCAAGGGGTGCCGCTAGTGCTGCGTGATTCGTGTCTGCTGAAAAGGGACGGCGCTCCCAGGAATCTTCGCTGCATGGGCGAGCATCTGGGTTGGCATTCGCGCGACTACCTGCCGCACTTTGACGAACCGGGGCTCGTTCAAGCGATCACGTTTCGCCTGGCGGATGCCCTGCCTGTGGCGGTGCTGGAGCGTTGGCAATCAGAACTGGCCGACGAACCGGATCGAATCAAAGAGCGATTCATGCGGCAGCGGATTGAAG
>CAZCAL010000002.1:0-28700 GCA_964496625.1 uncultured Verrucomicrobiaceae bacterium
CACCGAAGGGGCATTAATGCCAAAAAACGCAATCAGTGCGTATAGGAGTGGTGTAGCTGGAGCCAGTAGACGCAAGAACGTGCCGTAACGGAGAGGACGTTGATTGTTCCACTCAACAATTTGCTGATTGTGGACGTGAAGGCACCATTCCTCAAGCGCTTGCTTCCAACCCGACTTTGACAACTGTGACGCGAGGAGAGGGGACATCTCGCGGAATATGACGTTCCACGTAGTCTGGACTTCCGCGCGCCTGCCAGTTTTGTCATAGGGACGATGGTCAGCATTCCTCCAACCTCGCGCATGCAACACCACAATGTCATCTCCCTGAGCCAAGGACGCTGCGCCCGGCGGCGGCCCTGAAGCTGCCTCCAACTTCGTCTGGAGGTCTTTGACTTCTTTCTGAAGGGACAGGACCTGTTGCACGTGCTCCTCAGTTAATACCTTGTCACCTCGCACCCACCCGTCGCGGGGCTCATCCTTTTCGGCAATGGAGATTGCGCGACTCACCGCCCCTCCGAGTCCTTCGGCGGTGGTCCAATATTTGACCATTTTGGATTCCACCAGCTTTCGGAATTCGGCGAGTTTTCGTTTTCGCTTTGGATCCTTCTCGAGCTTTTCAACCGCGATCTTCCCCGGATCAGGATGCACGAAGCCATAAATCGGTATGCCGTTCTGGAGCGCATACCGATACTCTTTCTCGGTGTAGCTCATGCCGGTTTTATCGACAGTTCCATGCCTGCCGGCAACGATCACCACTGCTCATCATTCGCTGCTGGGAACATTTACACTCCGGCGGGAATGCATCTTAATTCGAGCAACGCCTTCATGACCTCCCTGCGTTCTGCTTCCAAGTCCTGAAAGGTGGGACTGACGAATACTTGGAAGCGTTTGTTGATAGCGAATCAGTGAGCCCGCACTAAACTTCAAATGTGCTGGCAGCATTCCTAGGCGGTGCAGGCGGTCTCGGCAAAGGAGAATTTCCAGCACGTCCGCAGACGGGATTACCCGCCTGCGGCTGCGCCATTGACCCACTGCCGCCCACTAACTCACCACCACCTCATCCGGGGCGCTGGCGGGGCCTTCGCCGGCGTCGTTGACGCCGCGCACGGTGAAGGTGAGGGTGGCACCCACCGGTAGGGATTCGGCGGTGTATTGGGTGCCCTCGGTGTTCGTCAGCTTCACGGGCTCTGGATCCACCCCGGCCTGCTGCTTGTAGTCGTTGAAGGAATTGGCGCGGCGGCTGCCGCTTTTTGTCACTTGTTCGATAGGTCCTATTTGTTGCCTGAGTATGGCAGAATCATGAAGGGTAAATCATGGTCGGAAAAAACATGATTCTACCCGCCATCATTTTGTCTTTCTTCTCGATGCCCCCAACTCGCAAGCCCAGGGGAAAGCAATCAACGCCAGCATCGTTGCGCTCGTTTTGGGATGCCAAGTCCCCAATCTGAATTGCGCGTCCGCCATGATGGCGAAGCGTTTGGCGCTGGACACCTGTAACGCCGCTGACCAAACGGTTTTGCGCCCGCGCCTACTTCAGGCTGTTCAAGAAAGCATTGCCGGCCTGGACCTTCGCCGTTGGCGTCTTTGGGTCTCCGACCACAATCTTTACTACGTTGACCACTTCTTGCTGGAGGGCAGGCGCGAGCTGGTTGTAGAAATTCGAGAACCCCGCAAGGTCCTTCGTGAGCCATGGGAAGGCCGCATACCCAACGCCCACGTGGCCGCCATCCGCTGGTGAAGGGGGTAGGCTGAACACCCAGTTCATTGCTGCAGTGGGATCTTCCTCTGCCCAGGATTGGGCGGTTTCACGATAGCTGCGATCATCACGCAATGGATTGGTGGCCTGTGAAGTCAGCCAAGCCACCTGCCCTTCTAGCGACACGTAGTGCAGGCGGTTCGACACGCCATAAAACAGTCGCTTCTTCGCCGCGTCATCCGGCAGGCGATCATACCAGGACTGCAATCCTTGCGGGCCATGCGCGGATACAATCGCATCGGTGATCACCCAACTGGCTGTCCCCCAGAGCTTGTCTCCCTTCGGCATAATGCTGAGCGCATACCTGATGGCGGCGTCTGGATTGTTCACCGTGTAGCCCTCCAGCAAGCCCAGCGTGACCTCATCGAGATGCTCGTCGGACAGCTCTTTGCGTGACGCCAGCCACTGCATTGCGGCCTGGGGATCTTTTTTTGACCACTCCGAAACTAGCGTGTAAGCACCGCCGGCATGCGCGTCGGCATCGTCTTCAGCATAGGTTTCAGCCAAACGGGCCGCGAGCGCAGGGTCTCGTCCGACGAGTTCCTCCCAGAAAAGCCGCCACTCTGGATCACGCTTGTGGTCTTTGAATCGCTGAGCAAAAACCTTTAGCATTGCCTTCAAGGCGGCTTCCGAATGCACTCCGTCCAGCAGCTTCGCAAAGTTCAACTGACGCTTCGCTGACTTATCCGCTGAGATCACCTCGGTGAGCCTAGCTTTGATTTGCTCTGCATCCTCGGCTGCTGCGGGCAACGATGTGGGCGATGCTGAATCCGACGAGGCCGTTCCAGCCACTTCCCTCCGAATAGGTGCCGTTGCTGGAGGCGAAGGCGACGATGCGATGGGGGGTTTCACCTCCGGCCGCGCCGCGCCGACCTCAGCCAGCCGCCAGGCACCGATAATGGCCGCAATCAATGCGGCCCCCATCAAACAGGACTTCAACGACATGGAGCCTGATTCAATCAGGGGCTTAGCCGTCTGTCACGCAATGTTTAGGGGTCACTAACAGATTATCGGACAGAACCGAGTTCGGGAGCGTTCCCCCCCAATCACTGCGCAAAACGGCCAGAGGCTGATCCCTGTGGGCCTCTGAACTTCCTACAGGGTGTCCTTGAAGACGATGATGGAGGGATTGCCCACGGGGGTGTAGTGACCAGTGAACGAGAGGCGACCCGTCTGGGCATCGAGGCGGAAGGCGGTGACGTGGTCGGCGCGCTGATTGCAGCAGTAGAGGAAGGTTCCACTGGGATCAAAGTTGAAGCTGCGCGGGTAATCGCCGTGCGTCCATTCTTCGGTGAGGTAGGTCAGTGTGCCGTCTCCGCCCACAGAGAAGATGGCGATGCTGTCGTGGAGGCGGTTGCCGGCATAAACGAAGCGTCCATCGGGCGAGAGCATGATCTCTGAGCAGAAATTGCTGCCTGCGAAACCGGTGGGCAGGCTGGAAATGGTTTGACGCGCTTTGAGTGTGCCTTTGGCGCTATCGTAATCAAAAAGGATGATGTTGGAGCCTTCTTCCTGGAGCGAATAAAGCCACGCTCCTTTGGGATGGAAGGCAAAGTGGCGCGGGCCATCGCCAGGGGGCACGCTGATGAAGGCGGGCTCGTTGGGGGAAAGCTTGCCGGACTGCTCATCGAACTTCCATTGGTAGATCCGATCCAGTCCGAGATCGGTATGCAGCACGAAGCGACCGCTGGGATCTGCCTCGATCATGTGGGCGTGAATTTGATCATGCCCGCTGATGGCAAAGCTGCCTGGAGGGGCGTTGGTCGCCTGGGTCGGGCCGATGGGGCCTTCATCTTTCTTCACGTCAGTCGCTTCACCCAGGCTGCCATCGGGCTGGATCGGGAGCACGGCGACGGTGCCGCCAAAGTAGTTCGCCACCAGCACGAACTTCCCCGAGGGATGGACGCTGAGATGAGCCGGGCCTTTGCCACCGGAGGCGACCGTGTTCATCAGCTTCAGTTGACCGCTCTGTGGATCGACGGCGAAGGCGCTGACGGAGCCTGATTCTGCGTCGCCGAGGCGTTCGGTTTCATTGCCTGAGTAAAGATGTGTCTTGGCCGCATTGAAGGCTAGGCAACTGGGGCTGGTGCCCATTTCGTGCAGTCCACAAGGAGTCATGGCACCGGTGGCGCGATCCACTTCAAAGAGGTGAATGCCGCGTCCATTCCCCGGAGGTAGATCCACCTGGGTGGCGCGCATGTTTTGCAGCGGTGAGGTGTAAGTGCCGACGTAGGCGATGAGCGCACCGGGCTTTGTCGCTGCTACCAGGGGCGCAGCCAGGGTGCTGGCGGCGAGGGTCTTCATAAAACTGCGACGTGTGGATTGGGATGGGGTCATGAGGCGGAAGAAGGGCTACTTAACGACGGGAAGGATGACGCGGGAGGCATGAGCGCTGTCGTGCCAGATGGTATTGATGGCCGCCGGTCCGGGCTCGGTGACGAAGTGGGTTATGGGGCCACCCGTCTGGGGGTTGGGCTCGTAAAACGGGGCACCAGTGCTGGCGATGGTGATGCGGATGCGGTGACCTTTGTTGAAGATGATGCTGGTCCAGCCGATGTCCCAGGCCAGCTTCGCTACCTCGCCGGGGACGAGCAGTTTTTGATGATCAAAGCCTTCGCGATACCGGGCGCGCAATGGGTAGTCCATGAGCAAGATGGAGCGCCCATCTGGATAGACATCGGTGACACGGAGGAAGAAGTCGGTGTCCTTCGCTGTGGATGACACAAAGACCTCGGCTTTGATGCGTCCGGTCACTTCGAGCGGGGCGCTGAGGACATCGCTGGTCCAGGTGCGGACCTCTGCCTGCTCCTCGAAGCCGCGCGCATCACGTGCGCCGGGGAAGCCCGTGTAGGGCAGGGTCATGGGGTGGGAGGGATCGCTGAGGTAGGAAGTGCTGGCCTTGGCAGTGGAGGACTTGCTGGTGCTCAGGCTGCCATCGGGTTGGAGGAACCAATCCGCTGCGGTGCTGGCTGGGGGGAAGTCTGCGGCCTCGCGCCACACGTTGCCGGGTGCGCCTTCTTCACCCGTCGCACCCATCACGTAGTAGCGCACCGTGGTTTCCTTTTCGACGCCGTTTTCTTGGCCCTTGAGGTAGTGATTGAACCATTTGATCATGTGCGGATAGACATCAAAGAAGGCGTTCTCTGGAAAGACTAGCTCGCCGATTTTGTTTGATTTGGGATACCCGCCGTGCAGCCAAGGTCCAATGATGAGCTGCTGCTGCCCACGTGATTTTTCCCCACCGTGCTGCTGCCGTCCGATGAAGCTGGCGACGCTGCCCTGGCACATGAAATCAAACCAACTGCCGATGGTGAAGCAGGGGTAGTTCATCTTGTCGAAGTGCAGGGAGGCATCCTCATCGCGCCAGTAGTCGTCATAATCTGGGTGCTGATCCCATTCGCGCAGCATGTCTTCATTGTCCTTGAGTTCGCGGGCAACGGAGCCGCCCTTGATGAAGCGCTGCGGCTTTGTCGCCCCACCGATGCGGTAGCCCTCTTGGTAGAGGCTTAGCCCCGTGTCCGTCATGTATTGGGCGACGAGATGGGGCGGCTGAGTAACGGCCAAATAATTCTGCGCGTATCCGGCCTGCGATCCCCCGTAGGTGCCGATCTTGCCGGTGCACCATGGTTGCGCGGCGAGCCACTCGCAAACATCGTAGCCGTCCCGAAGCGGTCCCCATTGCAGCCCGCGATAGCCGCGATACACGCCCTCGCTCTCATGCGTGCCGCGATAGTTCACCAGGGCGATGACAAAACCTGCTTCGGCGAATTTAGCGGCTGCTTTGCGAGACCCCGCGCTGCTAATGTCCGCATAGCGTTGCTCAAAAATGGCGGGAAATTTGCCTCCGCCGGACGGAAAAAAAACATAGGCGGAGAGGCGCTTGCCGTCTCGCATCGGGATCATGAGGTGCTCCTCCCGGACGGTGCCAAAATCGAGCTTGGGAGGCTCTGCCGCATGGAGGGAGGCAACGGCAAGGAGGGAGAGAAGAGCGTGACGCATCAGGCCATAACGCTCCAGAGATGAGGCACGTTGCAGGGACGGCCACTTTCTCACCGAACGTTGTTCGCCATGCTGATGAGTGCGGCGGCAGTCTCGGGCGTGATCAGGCGGTTGCCTTGGAATTGACGGATGACGGGGACAATCTCAGGGGTGATGTCATCCCCTTGAAAATCGCGCACGATTTGGGGCTCCAAAATCATGTTTGGGATGCTCCGCACTAGGCTCGGCACATGCACGGGTGGGATGAGGTGGCCGATGGCCAAGGGCTCGCCATCCCAGCCGCTAGCCTTGGCGATGGGGGCCTCCCCACGTTCCATGCGCAGCAGGTTATTGATGTCCTCAAACACACCGAGTTGCCTAGCACTGGCGAGATTCTGCTCGATGGATGTCGCGATGGCCCCTGCCTCATTCGCAGTGGCACCTGCAAGGGTGGCGGCTTCTTTGAGAGTCACGGCGAGATCGATGACCTCTTCCTTGGCGCTGTGCGCTTGGTAGAGGATCTGAAAGAAGGTGGCGTCTCCTTCATCGCCACTCAGTGCGGGGACAGAATGACTGGCGATGTGGGTTTCCAGGTACGGCGCGATTTGTCGCGGCCAATGGCTGCGCTTTTCCTCCGCCTCCTTTTCGTAGCGACGCACTGCGTAGTGACCTGCAAAGTAGGCCACGCCACAGAAGAGAATAAAGACCAGGAGCTTCATCAGCGCTTCTTCTTGGCCATGTCGGCACGCGCACGTAGTTCGCGCTCATGCTGGGTGTGGATGAAATTCTGATCGCGGCAGTGGGAAAGGGCACTCTCAAGGCCGATGTAGCCATTGTTGAGGAGCATTAGCAGACTATCGTCGATGGTGTGCATGCCGTGGGGGCCGCCCACCTGAATGAGGCCTGGCATTTGGGCAAAGCGCCGATCACGAATGCAACGCGCCATGCCAGAATTCATCGTCATGACCTCGGTGGCCAGCGCTCGCCCCGGTGCGTCAATGCGCGGCAGGAGGTGCTGGCAAACGACCCCACGCAGGCAATTGGCGAGCTGCGCTGCGACGTAATCCTGCTGCTCTTCGGGGAAGGCGTCAAAGATACGCGTCATGGTGGCTGTCGCCTCCGTGGTGTGCAGGGTGCTGATCACGAGGTGACCCGTCTCCGCTGCGGTGATGGCGGTGCGCATGGTCTCGAGATCGCGCAGTTCACTCACCACGATGACGTCGGCATCTTGGCGGAGGGCACTGCGCATCGCCTGGGCGAAGGTCTGCGTATCGGACCCGACCTGCCGCTGGCGGATGAGGCTGCGTTCGCCATGGGTAAAGACAAACTCGATGGGGTCCTCAATGGAGACGATGTTGGCTGCACGTTCGTTCGCGATTGCCTGGGTGATACTACACAAGGTGGTGGTCTTACCGCTTCCGGACACACCTGTAACGAGCACGAGGCCTTCACGCAGCCTCGTGAATCCTTCCACCGTCGCGCCGTGGCCCAAGTCTGAGAGCTGGGGAATGAAATCAGGAATGTAACGGAAGTTTGCCTCGATGCGGCCCAGGACGTAACACGCATTGCCACGAAAGCGCCCGAGGTTTTCCACATGCACGGCGAAGTCCAGCTCCCAATTGTGCTCCAGGGCGGCACGTTGGGATTCCTTGAGCACGTTGAGCACCAGTTCACGGGTGTCGGTGCCATCCAAGATGTCGTCGGTTAACGGGACCAGAGATCCATGGATCCGCGCCATCGGTGGTGCGCCGGCGCTGAGGTGGAGGTCAGAGCCGTCACGCTCGGTGACCATGACGAGATACTCAATGAGATCGTGGGAATGCATTTAGCGGAGGAAAGGTTTGGGATTTTAGGAGCTGACACCACGCGCGGCGCGGCGGAACTCGGTCTCATTCCCAGTGGCACCGATGGCGACCTCCTCTGAGATGATACCACCTTCATAGGCTGCGAGAATGGAACGCAAGAAGGTGGTTGAGTTTGGGTCAGAGCCTCTGGACATGTAGTCGTGAATGTGATCGACATCGCGGCGGGCGATCCAGTCGCGCACTGCACCGCCGTTCTCCAGGTATTCAGTCAGCAGCATGAGCTGACCATCCACCTTGGGGACGAGCTTTTGGCAAACCACGCCGATGAGCTGATGGGCCAGCAGGTGCAGGCCCAGGTTCAATTGATCCGGCGGGAACAGATTGAGAAAGCGCTCCATCGTGTCGGAGACGCGTTCAGAGTGGAGGGAGGCTAGCACCAAGTGACCCGTCTCAGACGCCTGGAGGGCGATGAGTGCAGTCTCGTGGTCACGGATTTCTCCGACAAAAATTACATCGGGAGCCTGCCGGATCGCGCTGCGGAGGCCGCGTGCGAAGGTGTTCGTATCACGGCCCACTTCGCGTTGGGTGAAGAGGCACCCTTCGTTGGAAAAGATGTACTCAACTGGGTCCTCAATGGTCACGATGTGCCGCGCCATCGTTTTGTTCATCCACTGCAGCAGGCCTGCAAGTGTCGTGGATTTGCCGGTCCCAGTCGGACCCGTGACCAGAATGATCCCGTATGGCTTCGTGGCCCACTTTTGGAGCAGATGAGTGGGTGCTCCTAGTGTCTCCAGGTCCGGGATATCCGTCCGGATGCGGCGCATGACGGCCCCAAGTCGGCCGAGGATGCGGTGCAAATTCACGCGGTAGCGGGTGCGCGCCCGGGAGACCAGCCCGGAATCCTTGTCCATGTCGGTATTCGGATCACCCCCGCAAGTCCGCCACAGGCCCGCCATCTGCTGGAGTTCGAGGGGTTCTTCGCCGAACAGCATGATCTCCTCGTTGATTTTTAGCCGTGGCAGTTCGCCCTCTTGGAGGAAGACATCGCTGGCGCGGTGCTCATCGGCGGCATCAAGGATTTCGTCCAGGGTCATAGGCTGGGGTCAGGAGTAAAAAGATTTCGTGCACTCTAACCTACTGGGCCGCAGTTGAACAAGCGTGAACAAAGGAAAAGTCCGCTGGTTTCGTGATGAGCGCGATTTCTGCGAGGAGAATGGGAAATCTAAGTTTCCCAAACTAAAATTGTTGACATTTACCATAACAATCGTAATTTTAGCTTGTCTGTAACCCCTCTCGTCATGCAATCATTCCTTTACCACTCTGATTTCCACCGCCTCCGTATCGTCTGTGGGGCGTTAGCGTTGGTGGCGTCGTTCCCGCTTCAGGCCCAGATCGGAGCCGAAAAAGCGGTGCCTTATCACCTTCAAGATGGCCAGGAGTATCAGGTATCTCTTACCTCCCTCCTCGAGCACGGCAGGAAGCTCTTTGTTGCCAATTGGACGAAGCCCGATGGCGGTGGTCGCCCATTGACCAAGGGCACTGGCAGCCCTGTGGCGGATCCCTCCAGCCCGCTGGTTTTTCCGCGTAATTTCAACCGGATCTCTGGTCCAGATGCAAACTCCTGTGCCGGTTGCCACAACTCCCCCGTGGCTGGTGGAAATGGTGATATTGTGGCCAACGTGTTTGTCCTCGGTCAGCGCTTTGACTTCGCCACTTTTGATGCGGGCGAGTCCATCGTGACCAAGGGTGGCGTCGATGAAAGCGGAAAACACGCGAATCTTCAGCAAATCGCGAACAGTCGTTCCACGCCGGGGATGTTTGGAAGCGGTTACATCGAGATGCTTGCCCGCCAGATGACCACAGAACTCCAGACAATCCGCGACGGTATCGCCCCTGGGGCTTCCGCAGCCCTGACGGCCAAGGGAATCAGCTTTGGCACGCTCAGTCGCAATGGCGATGGCTCCTGGGATGTGAGCGCCGTCGTAGGTTTGCCTGCCCCGAGTCTGGGCTCAGCTTCAGGAAAGCCAAATCTGGTCATTCGCCCATTTCACCAGGTGTCGAATGTCGTCTCGCTGCGCCAGTTCACCAATAACGCCTTCAACCACCACCACGGGATCCAATCGACGGAGCGTTTTGGCGAGGGGGCAGATCCTGACGGCGATGGCGTGCAAAATGAAATGACCCGAGCGGATGTAACGGCCGCAACCGTCTTCCAGGCGGTGATGGCGGTGCCAGGGCGGGTCATCCCGTCCAATTCGGCAGCAGAAACCGCAGTCCTGCGCGGCGAAGAAAAGTTTGTCAGCATCGGCTGCGCCGTCTGTCACACGCCCGCGCTTCCTCTCACCAATGGTGGGCACCTCTTCACCGAGCCAAATCCCTTCAACCCGGCCGGTAACATGCAGCCTGATGACGGCCCGACTTACACCGTCGATCTGAACAACGACCCGACACTGCCCGCACCGCGTCTCCACGCCGATGGCAGTGGCACGACCTGGGTGCCTGCCTTTACCGACCTGAAGGTGCATGACATCACATCGGGAGCAAATGATCCTAACCGTGAAGCCCTGGATCAAAACCAAGCCGCAGGCTCTCCCGGGTTCTTCGGTGGCAATGGAAAGTTCATCACCCGCAAGTTGTGGGGCTTGGCTTCAAAACCAAACTTCTTCCACCACGGAATGTATACCACCATCCGGGACGCCATCACCGCCCACGCAGGCGAAGGTCTAGCCAGCAAGCAGGGCTTTGACGCACTTAGCCCTGAGGACCAAAATGCCCTCATCGAGTTTTTGAAATCTCTGCACAACCTCCCTGAGGGCAGCCCCAGCACGACATTGGATTCCAACGGTCAACCTCGTGTCTGGCCACCGAATCGATTGACCGAAGTTTCCACCAGCCCCGGAGGCACTGACCTCTTGATTCATTGGCAGGGGGGAACCCCTGTCTCCCCAACGGAGCGCAGCTATCAAGTGCAGACTTCGACGGACCTCGTTAGTTGGACCGATCTCGGGCCTCCGACCACGGATGTCTCGTTTTCGACGCCAATGAACCTGCCTCGTCAGTTCTTCCGCATCGCTCTCGTCGGTGAACCAGCACCCCCGACAGAACCGACGGGTTACGTTTCCATGGGTGTGCCAGCAGCTTCGGAGTCCACTTTTGCTCCTCCGCTGATCCGTCCTCATGCGTTCCGTGGCCGTATCCGTGCGATCAGTGGCAATCAGGTCAGCGTGACTGACGGTCCGAACTGGTCAGCCAATAGCTTTGTGAAATCAGGGCCACAGACCAACACCTACGCTGCCGTCATCGTCAGTGGGGAGAAGGCTGGGCTGGTCTGCATGATCACCTCAAACACGGAGGACACGCTCACCCTCTGGCCCGATCCCGCAGAAGATTTGACGGGCATCCCGACCGACCTGATCGATGGGGAGGGACAGGGTGCATCCTTGGAAATCATCCCGTATTGGACACCCGCCACCTTCGCCTCAGGCACACCGCCATCCGGCGCGCAAATCATGCTCTTTCGTGCCACCGTCGCGGGCACGAGCCTCGCTGCCAGTAAGACCTTGGAATACGATGGCAGCCACTGGTATGACACGGATGACTTCAGCGTGGCGGACGATCTAGCGCTCGGCTTTCATGAAGGCATCGTGATGCGCAATCCGTCTGGGACCGCTTACAACTTCAAGTTGCAGGGCAGCGTCCCGACCTTCCCGCACCGTATGACCTTGCGTACCTTGGCAGCGGGCGCGGATCAGGACATTCGCTTTGGTTACCTCTGCCCAGTGCCAGAACCGATTGGCACTCTCTCCCTAGACCTTCAAAACGAGGACGCACTGCTGGTCTTTGATAATAGCACGACTGGCACCAATAAGTCTGCTTCCAAAGTCTATTACTACACCACGGCGGATGGCTGGGTGGATGGTGACACCTTTGCACCCGTCAACATCTCGGACGCTCTCCAGCCGGGGTCCGGCTACATGCTCCGCCGGAAAGGCACCACACCCGCCAGCACCCTGATCTGGCAGGATATCCCCAGCTTCCTCCAGTAGCTCAAACCACCTTCTTCAACCCCCTACTTCACCTCCGCTCATGAAACGTTCTCTTTCCCCCACCCTCGCCGCCCTCGGGTTCTTGGTCGCCTTTGCCTGCTCTCAGGCTAGGGCAACCGTCACCCTCCAATTCAGCAGTGTATCTGCCAAGCTAACCAACCTTGCCAATGACCTGGGTGTCGTCACTGACGGTATGGCGTGGGGCGTGCTGATTGATACGGATGGCGATGGCTTTGATTACATCCCAACCGGCACCACGTACACCGAGTTTACCAATTCCGTCGTTTCAGGCTTGGGGATCTACCTGGATATCGATGGTGGCGTCCCCACGGACGACTTCCTCTTCGTCGGTGCCAATCTCACCTCGACAATTGGCGGCACGGACGGCGGTTCCGGCGCAGCTACCAGCATTGCTAGTGTGCCAATGAGCGTGAATGGAATTAGCCCAGGGGATACCTTTGCGCTGATCTGGTTTGCCACGAATTCAGGCTCAGCAGGCTCCGCTTATGGAGTGCTGCAGGATGCGACTTTCATCCTTCCGGCGGATGGGGTCACCCAGTCCTACTCGGCTCCTTTTGCGGGTCCGGATGCCATTCGCCCCGCAGATCAAATCTTTGAAGCCTCCCCGGTCGTTCCAGAACCCTCCTCAGCGCTCTACCTTCTCGGTGCCAGCACCTTGTTGTTCCGTCGTCGCCGTCGGTAACAAGGATGACTCGGACCGGAATCTGAATTGGGGATCGCGGGCAATGCAAGAGGCCGCGCCGCAGGCCAGCATTTTTGGGGTAGATCTGAGCTTGAAGAAGCCTCACGGGACTGGATGTGGCAAAAGCATGACCGATCCGCACTCAGGTGTGTTCAAAAAGTAGCCGCTGGCAAATCCAGTCTTTTGGAAAGCCGCTCCTGCAATCTTTTTCGTCTTCCCATCCATGGGAGATTTGAAACTTCCTGTAAAGCTGCCAGTGGACTTATTGAAAGAGATCTTCAAATTCTGTGCATTCGGTGTTGGAACAGAAATTGAATGGGTAATGCCAATGAATCCCAGGATATCGAGCTGCGCTGAGAGCCCTCCACCAGTGAGTTCCACCATCACTTCACCACCATTTGAGTCGAGTTCAGCAATCATCCGACTGCCCTTGCCAGGACTAGAAAAGAGCGAGCCGATGGCGGTGCACATCGTGGAAAAACCGGCCTGATAAGTGGACGCTCTTGGCAGGGCGGGCCGGACCCAGAACAGATTGCCATCAAGATCGCTCGTGTCTGGTAGATCACGGTAGGTAAGCCAACCGGAGAGCGAGCCCGCACCCGCGTTGAGAGGTACATACACGGGCAGCGACGCATTCGCCAAAAGCGCCGTTCTGCATGTCCAGCGTGTCCCATCTGCAGCCGCCCCAACCAACACCACAGGTCCCGTCGTACCAAAGGTGACCGTGGCATACCCAGCCCCCACGGGGGCCCCGACGTCGCCTGCTGAGGGTACCAACAAAGTTGCCCTAGCTGGCCCGGCGTAGCGCGCCACGCGGTCAAACGCATGTTTACCACCTGTTGCTACCGCAACGGTGGCACCACCAAGCGACACATCGCCGCTAAATGTTTTGTCCTTGAGATTCAGATTTAACTCCGCCCGAAGGATGGTCTTGTTGCGGCGTTTCGCCTCAAACGTGGCCAATCCACTGCCAGTGATCACCCCCCGAATCGCAGATCTTTCACCCGCAAGAATGATTGCGCCTGACGCTGCTCCAGTCGATGAGACCGACAGCGTTAGCAGCCCTCTGTTGGTGTGAGACGGTGCAGTGCCATCCTCAACGAGTCCTGAATACGAGCCCGCTGAAAAGGCCCCTGGGAATGGATTTGCGACAAACTGTGCGGTCAACACCAAGCCCTGAGCCATGACAAAGGTGAAATTGGGAGTATTCGAAACCCGCACGCCATTCGCGAGCCAACCATCAAATACCGAACCTCGCGCTGGAGTCGCAGTGATCTTGTAGGAAACACCTTCTTCACGCGCCGATGCACCCAGAAAGCCTTTAGAGACCGAACCTTCCCCACTGACGGCAACGTTGAGCTGCGCTGGCACGACGTAATTCACAGTGCGCGTTGTTACTTTTGAGGGGTTCCCATCAGGATCAATTCCCCTAGCTTCGATGACATTCGGGCCCGGCACCATCGGCAGTGTGGTTTCCCAGGTGGCGAGCTTGTCGGATAAGATCGGATCACCAAGATCATCAAGGCCTGTCTGCTTCGGGGTCAGCACCGCCGCTGTCCAACTGCCGTTATTGACTCGCGCCTCGACCCGATCAATGCTGTATCCATCGGTGGCAGTTCCTGTCACCACAATTTCGGGGGCTAATGTATTCGGAATCCGCAGTGCATTTCGTGGTGCCGTGATCGTACAGACGGGCACTCGATAGTCAGCCGAACCGGCGATGCTTACCGAATTCAGGTCAGCTTCGAGCGCGCTGCTGTATCCAACGGAACCTCTGCCCCCAACATAAACTCGACGGCTTCCTGTCATTCCTCCAAATGTCACTGAAGCTGTGATCTCTTCCTGAATTGTCCCCTCACTCCCAGCCAAGCCCTCAGCCGCAATACTAGCTACCCCCAACTTGAATGACGCCGTGATGGACAAGGTCTTCGCATTCCACACACAGGTCACTGTTCCGGTGCGAAACTCACGATCAAAGTCATCGATTTCAGTGAAAACAAAGACCGCCTTTCGAGCAGTCGGAGAATAGCTATAAGCGGAGCCCAATCTATCCGCAAAAGTGAATTCGCCAATTTCAAAGCCTATCTCCGTTGCATCATTGATGGAACTCACGTCCACCCCGTCCATGGAGGCGACAAGACTCAGACTCGTAGATCCTGATGACCTCATTTCATAAAAACTTTCACAGTCTCCGTCAAAACAGTCCCGATAGCTTACGACGCTCTCTCGGTATGACTCCGTGAAATTCACCTTCGGCGTGAAGCCAGTCAAAGGGTCTAGGCTGCCTTCGGCGGCCAGTTTCGGCATCGCAATCGCATACGATAACGCAATGACGCACCCAATCGTTACGTGGCGGGTTTTGGAGGTTTTCATCAAAAGAGGGTGTTTGTTGAGGGTGGAAGCAGGGACAGCCAAGCAGCGCCTCCCAGTGCTGATACCGGGTTTCCATCCAGACGTGACAAAAACTCTATTTTGAACCTGCACTCACTCGCCTGTCATCGACCGACCTCCTCTTATCTGGTTCGATAATTTCGAAAGCTCTGCACCAGAATCCACTAAGCGACGGGACCAAACCACAAAAAAGCGGGTCCGTTGCCGGACCCGCTTTTCAAAATGATTGAAGCCTCAATTAAGCCTGGATGGCCACTGCTTCATCGACGTTCACGCGGCGACCGTCTTGATCGAAACGGACATTGCCGTGAGCGAGTGCGAAGAGGGTATGGTCCTTGCCGATGCCGACATTGCGACCTGGCACCCAGCGTGTGCCACGCTGACGGATGATGATGTTGCCAGCGATGACGGCTTCACCACCATACTTTTTCACGCCGAGACGTTTGCTGTTGCTGTCGCGTCCGTTTTTAACGCTGCCTTGACCTTTCTTATGCGCCATGAGTCAGTTCTCCTTGGTAAAATTGGGTTTCGATTGAGGGGGGTAAAATCAGGCGTTGATCGAGACGATCTGAACCTGTGTGAGGGGCTGACGATGGCCCTTCGTGAGATGGTAGCCCTTGCGGCGGCGGAATTTGAAAGCGGTGACCTTTTCACCCTTGTGCTGCTTCACGACCTTGGCCACGACGCTTGCGCCTGCAACGACTGGAGCACCAACAACGAGACCGTCGCCTTCGCCATGAGCGAGCACTTGGTCAAAGGTAGCCCATTCGCCTTCTGCGATTTCCAGTTTTTCGACGTCGAGCTTGTCGCCCACGGACACTTTATACTGCTTGCCGCCGGTTTTAAAGATTGCGTATGCCATAACGAATTGAAGCGAAGGGGAGAATCGGTAAATCCTGTCTTCGGGTCAGAAGTGGTTCCGGCGACAGGGGCGGGGAGACTTCCACAGGAACTGGCGTCCGGCAAGGGAAAAGTGGAAGTTTTACGCGGGCCACCCCGCAACCCCTCAGCACTCTGGGATTGTCGCCGGGGGTCTCCCCACGCTATGCTGCGGGAATATGAGGACGATTGCATCTTTTTTGACGACGTTTTGTCTCCTGGGAATCGTAAGGCTGGCGGCCGAGCCCATGCCTGATCTGGCTGCGATGACGGACGCGGAGGTCCCGTCGCTGCTGGGATTTTACAAAGACCTGCACACCTACCCCGAACTTTCCCTCCGGGAGGAGGCGACGGCTGGGAAGGTGGCGAGTGAGTTGCGCGCTGCAGGCCTGGAGGTCACGGAGAAGGTTGGAGGTCACGGCGTCGTAGGAGTTTTAAAAAATGGCGATGGCCCCACGATTTTGATCCGCACCGATCTGGATGCGCTGCCCGTGAAAGAGCAAACTGGCCTGCCCTACGCCAGCGCCGTGACGGTGAAGGATGAACAGGGGAATCTGGTGCCGGTGATGCATGCCTGTGGTCACGATATTCACATGAGCTGTTTTGTGGGCACTGCGCGAGTGCTAGCAAAATCTCGGGCGACCTGGAAGGGCACTCTGGTCTTCATCGGCCAGCCAGCAGAAGAGCGGGTCCTCGGGGCGCGCTTCATGCTGCGGGATGGTTTGTTTTCTCGATTCCCAAAACCTGACAAAGCGCTGGCCCTGCATGTCTGGGGAGATATGCCCGCAGGCACCGTGGGGCTGACCTCGGGCTATGCCTTGGCCAATGTGAACACGGTGGAGATCATCGTCCACGGCGTCGGGGGGCATGGCTCTGCGCCGCAAACCACGAAGGACCCGATTGTATTGGCTTCGGAGATCGTCTTGGCCTTGCAAACGATTGTCAGTCGGGAGATCCGCCCAGGCGATCCAGCGGTCGTGACGGTCGGCACGATTCACGGCGGCACCAAGAATAACATCATCTCCGATGAGGTTCGAATGGGACTGACCCTGCGATCTTACGATGACGGCGTCCGCCAGCATCTCATCAGTGCCATCCAGCGGATCACGAGAGGTCTGGGGATCGCCGCTGGTCTGCCCGAAGATAAGCTACCGGAGGTGAAGGTCTCCGAAGAGGCTGCTCCAGCGCTTTTCAATCAGCCAGAAATGGTCGTGCGTCTGCGCAAGGTCTTCGAAGACACGCTGGGCCAGGAGAATGTCGTCATCCGCGACCCGGTCATGGGAGCGGAAGACTTCGCTGAGTACGGTCGGACCAAAGAGAAGGTGCCGATTTGCCTCTTTTGGTTGGGATCAGTTGAGGCTGGAAGAGTCGCCGCGGCGAGGGCCGCTGGCGAAATGCTACCCTCTCTGCACAGCCCGCTTTATGCCCCTGATCCAGAGCCCACCATCCGCACCGGCATTCGGGCGATGACGGCTGCGGTGATCGAGATGCTCGACCCCGCGAGGTGAGTACCATCAGTGCGAACTTGCCTTCTCTGAGCCCAGGCCCGTATGGGCGCGGACTGTGAGTTCGGCATACTTCGCCTCTGCCTCTAGATCGCGCGGCGTCAGGATCGTCCCCAGCCATGCGGCGATGAAGCCGATCGGGATGCTGACGATGCCTGGATTGGTCAGCGGGAACAGCGCGCCTTCCTTGCCAAACATACCGCTGGGGCTGAGCAGGATCAGCACAATGGAGGCGACCAATCCAACCGCCAGTCCGACGACTGCACCGGTGGTATTGAAGCGTTTCCAGAATACACTCAGCACGATGACGGGCAGGTTCGCAGAAGCAGCTACGGAGAACGCGAGACCGACGAGGAAGGCGACATTGACATGCTGCAGCTTGATCGCCAGAAGGATCGAAATGGCCCCGACGACGAAGGCGGTGATGCGCGCGACGCGGATTTCTTGGCCGGGGCGGTTTACTTTGCCATGATGAATGACATTTGAATAGAAATCATGGGCGAAGGAGGCGCTGGCGCTCATGGTGAGGCCTGCGACGACCGCAAGAATGGTGGCGAAGGCCACGGCGCTAATGAAGGCGAAGAAGAATTCCCCGCCGAGCACTTGGGCCAGGACTGGGGCGACCAAGTTGGCATCCAGCTTGCCGTTCGTTGTGAGACGGGCTTTTTCAATGATCGTCGCCGCTCCGAAGCCGAATAGCGTCGTCATGATGTAGAACAGACCGATGATGGCCATGGCCCAGACGACGCTGGAGCGAGCCGTCTTCGCGTCAGGCACCGTATAAAAGCGCACCAGGATGTGTGGCAGACCAGCGGTGCCGAGCACCAACCCGAGGCACAGAGAAATGAGATCAATCGGACCCCACGGTCCCGCTACGGCGACACCAAATTTGAGACCAGGCTCCAGCAGGTTCTTTGGTTCTGCGCTGCCACCGTAGTCGGCGTGAGCGACGGCATGGAAAAAGCCGTTCAAGCTGAAATGGTGGAATTTGAGCACCAAGTAGCTGAGCATTAGCGCCCCAACCATGAGCAGCAGTGCCTTGATGATCTGCACCCAGGTGGTGGCCAGCATCCCGCCAAAGACAACGTAAACGAGCATCAGCACACCGACGCCGATCACTGCTGGCTCGAAGCTGATGCCGATCAGTTGCTTGATGATGTCGCCAGCGCCGACCATCTGGGCGATCATGTAAAAGGTGGAGACCACCAGCGTGCTGAGCGAGGCCAGCGCGCGCACTGGGCGAGGCTTGAGCCGGTAGGCGAGCAAGTCTGCCATCGTGTATTTCCCTGCATTGCGTAGCGGTTCGGCGACGATCAGCAGCACGGTGATGTAGGCCACCAGAAAGCCGACTGAGTACATGAATCCATCGTAGCCAGCGACGTAGATCATCCCCGAAATGCCCAGGAAACTGGCCGCACTCATGTAGTCACCAGCCACGGCCAATCCGTTTTGCCAACCTGTGATGCTACGGCCGGCGGCAAAGTAGGCGCTGGCCCCCGTGTTTCGCTTCGCAGCCCAAAAGGTGATGACTAACGTTAAGGCCACGAAGGCCAAGAACATGATCAAGGGGACGTTAGAGGTCGCAGTGGCCAGAAGCAGATTCAAAGGGGCGGATGACATGACAAAAGAAGAGAAGAAGCCAGGGGGTTAGAGACGTGCTGGGGAGAGACTATTCCTGCCCATGGATGACGGCAGCGGCGGCCTTGTCCCAGCCAGCTGCCACCTTCACATACAGGAAGGCCATGATCCAGGCCATGAAGAACTGTGATAACGCAAAGAGATAGGCCACATTGACCTCACCCCAGATCTTCGTTTTCATTGAATCAGGCCAGTAGCCTACCAGCACAGGCAGGGCCAAGTAGAACAGCATAAAAAAGAAAAATGCTGGCACGATAAATCGAGCTTTGGCAGACAAAAGATCGCGAAATGCAGGTCGCGTAGAGAGTTCCTGCCAATCGGGTTGAGAAGGCGCAGAATCAGAATCGGGAGAGGACTTGGTATTCATTGCGGGGCCAGAGTACGAACGGCAGCGGAGTTTGGCAAGCCTTTCTGCGAATATGTCACAAAGCGCTGTCAGGTCGCCTCCAGCCTCACTTGCCAGCATCCGCTGCACGCCATAAATACCATGCCGCCAGGGTGCGGTGTGGCTGCCAGCGCTCAGCCTCTAGACGCAGGTCCTTCGGTTTGGGCATTTCCTCCAGCTTATTGGAGAGCCTCCAACCATTCCGTACGCCGAAATCGTCCGCAGGGAAGACATCTGGTCGGCCCAGGGTAAAGATCAGCAGCATCTCCACCGTCCAGCGCCCCACGCCACGCACCGCGACCAATCTCTCAATCAGGACCTCATCATCCAGTTTCGCCGCCGCTGCACGAGTCGGAACCTGACCGGTGAGCGTCTTCGCCGCAATATCGCGGATCGCCAGCATCTTGCTCATTGAGAATCCACAACCACGCAGCGCTTCATCCGTTGCTTCCAGTGCTTGCTGTGGGCGAGGGAATCGCGTGCCTGGAAACAAGGCTTTAAAGCGTCGCAAGATCGCCTCCGCCGCCTTTGCATGCAGTTGTTGGTGCGCCACCGCACTGACCAGCGCCTCATAGGGAGACCTCGTCAGCGGCTTCAATGGACAAGGGCCATGCGCCTTGATCAGCCGCCGCATCACCGCGCAACGTTTGGAAAGATGGGCTTCAGCTTCAGAGTGCATCAAGAGGGGAAGACGGCTCCACGCTTCACCGACAGCCCTGCTGGGTGCAAGGACGGAAAAAGACCGGAATACGCCTCGGCGCGTGGGATCGCGGTGTGATTGAGAGGTGTGCCGTCCTCACTTCGCGAAGGTTGCGAAGATACCGAGTGACGGATTCAATCGCGTCGGCGAAGATCTTCTTGGATCGGTGGACACGCACCTAACTCAATTCTTTCTACCATGTGTTTGAATATCTCACGGGTGAATCGCACGTTCGCCTATAACTGGGCGGGGGATCAGATTGTCTCTCCGCTGGTCAGCGCAGCGCGCAGGGTGCCAGGGAGTCGCAGCAAGATGCTGGATATTGATGTGCGTGAATTCCTGGCCATTGATCACAGTGCTGAGTTGCGGAACTTTTTTCTCCGGGAAATTCTAGACGGACAACCTGTCGCGGAAAGAGAACGATTTTTTGTGGGGCGGAAGGGAAATTTCGATTTTCGTATGCGCTGCGCCGTCGAGGCATTTGGGAAATTCCGCTATCGAGCTTCTAGATCTCGCGGGCGGGAAGAGTGGCTTCTTCCCGCCGAGACTCTTGCGAACGGTGGCGGAGATTGCGAAGATTTGGCCGTTCTGTTAATGGCCTTGTTGGAGGAGTGCGGAATAAGCCGCGCCTGTTTACGCCTTGCTTTGGGGAGGTTGGCAGAGATCAGACCGAACGGGACGGAGAAGGTCCGAGATCACGCTTGGGTAATGTATCAGCTGGAAGGGGGGTCATGGATGGTGCTGGATCCTGTGGAACGTGTCGATCAAACCCTTTTGGATCATCGCAACCTACGTGTTCGAACACGACCTGCGGCGGAACAGTCTGCCTTTGAGTATCGACCGCTTTTCGTCTTTAACCGAGACCATCTATGGCGTGTGCATGGCCCTGCTCGCACGATGGAAGTGGAGGATGTGGACACCTACGTCGGTCGGCGCAAGCTATGGGAGAACTACGATCCTGCATTTGCATTGGGGGTGCACAATGGACTCTTTGATTCGCAAATGAAGGAACTATCCTGGATGGATCGCTTTGCAGTGAAGAGTGCCAGTCTGGGCCTGGATGCGAACGTGCTAAGCTATGACCCGCGGGATCATTGTGACTTTGCATATGTTGACGAAAGCTGGGAGCGGATCCGCCTGCGGTTGGCTAGCGGTAGCGTTGGCGATCTGGGTCGTGCTTGTCATGCGATCGCAGATTTTTATGCCCACACGATGTATGCTCATGTTGTAGCTCCGGTAGACGGGAAATTGCCGTTGTATGAAGCGTCCCAGCCAATAAACCCCGGCAGCAAGCAGGATGTCGTCTTTGATCGCTCAAAGTTTTCGATCAACAATGACAAGCCGATGCTGACGGAGGCAAAAACTCGGAGCCACTGGAGCGGGAAGCTAATCAGTGGCCAGTGGTGGCGAGATTACACAACTTACCCCAATGATATCCAAAATGCGGTCGAACTGGATCCCAGGCGCTGCCTACCCGATCACGATCTACTGGCTGTCGATGATTTGGTCACCCAGGGGAAAGCGGGGCATCTTTACCCAACAAAGGCTGCCTATAACGCACAGTTTGCACTACGCCATGATGCAGCAGCGCGTCATGTGAGGGCAGCTTTTCTGGCATGGCGGGCTCTGCATCATTGAGGCAGAGTTGAATCTTCTTTCGTCCCATGCCGGAGGCTCCCCTTTTTCCGGACCCCGACTGCCCCGATTTTGAGCTTCTTTCAGCCTCTTTGGCGGGCTGGATGCAAATTTTCAAAAAAGTTATTTCACCGGTTGCAATTTAAAGCGCATTTCCTATTCTACCGGACCTTGTGAAATTTTTCACAAGCTCTGATCGCATTCTACTATGGGCAATTTCTTTCCGCGCTGGACCAACTGGCTCCCTTTGAAGCTGGCCATCGCGCTCGTCTTTATTCTGGCGGGCGTGACGGTCGGGGTGAGCTATTATTTCACGCCCAAATACACGCGAGTGGGCTATGAACCTACTCAACCCGTTCCCTTCTCTCACAAGATCCATGCGGGTCAATTGGGTATGGACTGTCGTTACTGCCACTCCTTCGCGGAAGTGTCTGGACCGGCCAACGTCCCCACCAATCAGACCTGTCTGAATTGCCACGGAGTCGGCAAAGGCGGCATTCGTGCGACGAGCCCGAAGCTGGAGAAAGTGCAGGCCGCTGCTGCCTCTGGAAAACCCATCGAGTGGGTCAAGGTGCACAAACTGCCTGACTACGCTTACTTTAACCACTCCGTGCACTTAAACCGTGGGGTGTCCTGCGTCTCCTGCCACGGTAAGGTGAAAGACATGGAAGTCGTCCGTCAGGTGGAGACTCATTCCATGGGCTGGTGCCTTGATTGTCACCGCGCCCCCGAAAACAAATTGCGGCCTCTCGATCAGATCACGAATCTGGACTTTTTGGCCAGCGACCTTGACCGGAAGACCTTCTATCAAGGGCTGCTCGACAAAGGCGTGAAGGCAGACGAGATCGCGCAAGTGATCGTCGGTGAAAACAAGCCAGCTCCTGCCGCAGGAACCCTGGACGATTTGCTGGCGCTAGCGGGCAAAACTTTTGGCAAGACGGTGTCCCAGTTGGAAGTGGGGACGCAATTGAAGAAGCATTGGCAAATCCAGCCGCCAGAGACCTGCGCCGCGTGCCACCGTTAACCCCACACGTCTAGATTTTTCGTCTCCATGAAACGTAACTGGCATCATCCTGAGCAGCCCACGACCGGCAAACGCTACTGGCGCAGTCCGGCGGAGCTTGAGCAACGCTCGGAATTTCTCAACACTCTGGGCGTCGAATTCCCTGGGGGCGATACTCTGAACGAAGACGAGCGTGAAAATTCCCGTCGCGAGTTCATGAAGATCATGGGCGCTGCTGCTGGTCTGATGGGCCTAGCATCCTGCCGCCGTCCGATCGTCAACATCCTGCCTTACGCGAATCATGCGGAGTGGGTGATCCCTGGCAAACCGTTGCTTTACGCTACGGCGATGCCGCGTCCGTATGGTGTGACACCGCTGGTCGTGACCACCTATGAAGGCCGTCCGACGCATCTTTCCGGGAACAATCTGCACCCGCTGGGTGGTGGTTTGGATGCCTTTGCGCAGGCTTCAGTCCTTGATCTTTACGATCCGCAGCGCTCTCAAAAGCCTGTTGCGAATGGCAAAGGCGCAGGCTGGGGCAGAGCCAATGAAATGATCGCCAAGATCTCGGCTGGTGCCAAAAAGGCCCAGGGTGCTGGTCTTGCGGTGATCGCGGGCGGCTCGACCTCCCCGACTCTCCATCGCCTGCTCGGTGATTTAAAGAAGGCGATGCCTCAGGCTGCGCTTTACGAATACGAGGCTCTTAGCCGCGACGGGATGAACGCTGCCGCTAAGGCTGTGTTCGGCGTTGGGGTGAAGCAAGTCGTTCGTCTTGGCAAGGCGGCGCGCATCTTGGCTCTCGACTGCGATTTCCTCGGCAACGATCCGGTCAATGGTGATCCGCTGAAGGCATTCACCAAAGGCCGCAATCCAGAAGAGAACGGTGGCGAAATGAATCGCCTTTACTGCCTGGAGAACCGCTACACGCTCACCGGCGGCATGGCGGATCACCGCAAGTCTTTGGCAGCGTCTTTGATCCCTCTCGCGGCCGCCTTTATCGCTTCCGAGCTCGGAGAAACCTCCGCCAAGACCTTGGCAGGCGGTCTGCCGGACTCAATCAAGCAGTGGCTGGCCCCTGCCATCGCTGACCTGAAAGAAAACGCTGGCAAATCGCTGGTGGTCGCCGGAAGCCGCTACGGCTCTGAAGTCCACGCTCTGGTTGCCGCGATCAACAATGCGCTCGGAGCTTTTGGCAAGACGATTGACCTCGTTCAAGGTGCTGGCGAACAAGAGCTTGGCACACTGGAAGAACTTCGCAAAGACATCGAAGGTGGCAAGGTCAAAACTGTTGTCTCCCTAACTGGCTCCAATTTGCTCTACGATGCCCCTGATGCAGCGGGTCTGGCCAAACTGATCGCAGATAAAAAGGTCCAGCTCGTTCACCTCGGCACCGCCTTGAACGCCACAGCTCGTGCAGCTGCCTTGCACTTGCCAGCAACTCATTACCTCGAATCTTGGTCGGATGTTCGCGCTGCGGACGGTACTTATTCCGTCATCCAGCCGATGATCCAGCCGCTTTACGACGGCGTTAGTGAGATTGATCTGCTTCTGGCGCTACTCGGCCGAAAGAAGGTGGGTCCAGTCGAAGCTGCTCCAGCCCCTGTGGCGGCTGCTGCACCAGCGCCAGCGGCTCCAACCGCACCTGCGGAAGACGCAGGCCATGCGGCAGTGCGTGATACTTTTGCCAGCGTCGCGGGTGGTTTGGATGAAGAAAAGTGGAACTTCACACTGCGTGATGGTTTCCTCAAAGATTCAGCCTTCCCAGCAGGTGGCTCCGTTAATTCAGGTGCCGTGGCAGGCATCGTGGCGCAGGCCCAGGCGCCCGCTGCCATTGAGGGCGGCACCTTTGAGGTGGTCTTGGCGGCGGATTCCAGCGTATTGGATGGTCGCTACTCCAGCAATGCTTGGCTCCAAGAGGCTCCCGATCCGATCACGAAGCTCACCTGGGACAACGCCGCATGGTTGGGTTCCCGTACTTTCCGTGATCTTGGGCTTAAAGAAGGCCAGATGATCAAAGTTTCGGTCAACGGTGCGGAATTGACTCTGCCAGCCATTGAGGCGCCTGGTCACGCCAGCAACTCCGTCACGATCCCCCTCGGCTACGGCCAGACCCGTCTGGGTTACGTGGGATCGAAGCGCGGCTTTGATGCATATCCGCTGCGCAAGGCTCCAGGGTTTATCTTGACCGGTGCCAAGATCGAAAAGACGGATGAAATCTTCGAGTTGGCGATCACTCAGGATCACAACACGATGGAAGGCCGCGCGATGTACCGCGAAGGCACCGCCGAGGAATTCAAGAAGAAGCCAAACTTTGCCCAGGTGACGGGCATGGATTCCCACATTCCTGAAAACATGTCCCTCTACAAGGGTCAGGTGGGCATCAAGTCGGAGACCAACAAAGAAGGCTTCGATTACGAAAACCTGCACCAGTGGGGCATGACGATCGATTTGAGCAAGTGCATCGGTTGCACCGCTTGTATCGTCGCTTGTCAGTCTGAAAACAACATCCCGGTGGTCGGTAAAGACCAGGTCCGCAAGGGCCGTCTCATGCAGTGGATCCGCATGGATCGCTACTTTGCCGCCAGCGAATGGGGCCCCAAAAACGCGCCTTCTGACGATGTCGATATCGATCCGACCGCAGAGCAACTGGACGACGCCGAGATGGTGCACCAGCCATTGGCCTGCCAGCAATGTGAGTCAGCCCCTTGCGAAACGGTCTGCCCGGTGAACGCCACAGTGCACACCGAAGAAGGGCTCAACGCGATGGCTTACAATCGCTGCATCGGCACCCGCTATTGCGCGAACAACTGCCCGTACACAGCGCGTCGCTTTAACTGGTTCGATTATAACAAGCGTCCGCTGGATGAACTCTACTGGGGCCCGCTCTCCACGCCTGAAAAGACCGGCGTTCGCGAAAGCCTCCAGCTTCAGAAAAATCCAAACGTGACCGTCCGTATGCGCGGCGTCATCGAAAAGTGCACTTACTGTGTGCAGCGCCTGGAGGCCGCAAAAATCAATCAGAAGCGCGTGCAGCGCGACAGCAAGAACTTCCGCATCCCAACGGATAGCGTGAAGGTGGCCTGCCAGCAGGCCTGCCCGGCGGATGCCATCGTGTTTGGCGACTTGGCGAACAAGGATTCGGCCGTCGTAAAACAGAAGGAATCGAAGCGCAGCTACACTGTCTTGAAATACATCGGCACCCTGCCGCGCACCAGCTATCTGGCCCGCGTCCGCAATCCAAATCCAAAGATGCCCGGCGCAGGTAAGATCGCCGCCTGGAGCGCTCACCAAAGCTAAGACCAATCATGGAAGCAACCGCTACAGCTCCCGCACACCCCGCAGCCGATGGCGCTCCACGCATTCTGGAGCGCGAACCGCTGGTGCTCAACAACCGGTCCTACTCATGGATCACCAACCGCATCTGCGGGATCGTGGAAAACAAGCAGCCTGGCCTCTGGTGGCTACTGTTTGTGCCCTCCGTGATCCTCACGGGTGTGATGGCGTTTTGCTTCATCTATCTGATCTCCACTGGCGTCGGTGTCTGGGGTCAAAAACAACCCGTCGCCTGGGCCTGGGACATCACGAACTTCGTGTTTTGGATCGGTATCGGCCACGCGGGCACACTGATCTCCGCCGTTCTTTTCCTCACTCGCCAGAAGTGGCGCACCTCCGTTAACCGCGCTGCAGAGGCAATGACCTTGTTCGCCGTGATGTGCGCCGGCCTCTTTCCGGCCTTCCACGTTGGCCGTGTGTGGATGGTTTGGTTCCTCGCTCCAATTCCGAATGCGAATGCCATCTGGCAGAACTTCAAGTCCCCGTTGCTCTGGGACGTTTTCGCGGTTTCGACCTACTTCACCGTCTCCGTTATTTTTTGGTACATCGGTTTGGTCCCCGACCTCGCTACCCTGCGGGATCGTTGCAAGCCCGGCCTGAAAAAGCTCCTTTACGGGATGTTTGCCCTCGGCTGGCGCGGTGCAAACCGCCATTGGAGCCACTACGAAACGGCCTACATGCTCTTGGCTGCTCTTTCCACTCCGCTGGTGTTGTCTGTGCACTCCGTGGTGTCCTTCGACTTCGCCACCTCTGTCGTTCCTGGCTGGCACACCACGATCTTCCCGCCCTACTTCGTCGCGGGTGCGATCTTTGGTGGGTTTGCCATGGTGCTCACGCTCATGATCCCAGCCCGAAAGATCTCTGGGCTCCAAGACCTGATCACGCCGAAGCACATCGATAACATGGCGAAGATCATCTTGCTCACCGGAACCATCGTTGGTTACGCCTACAGCATGGAGTTCTTCATGGCCTATTACGGTGCCAATAAATTCGAGCTTCAGACTTTCCAACTGCGCGGCCTCTACGGTCCTTCCACTTGGGCTTACTACTTCATGTTCGGCTTTAACGTCTTCGCCCCCCAGCTCTTCTGGATCCGCTGGTGCCGACACAATATGTGGATGGTGATGTTTGTCTGCATGTGTGTGAACGCCGGCATGTGGTTTGAGCGCTATGTGATTATCGCTACAACCCTTGAGCGTCACCTCACCCCTGGCTCATGGCGCACTTATGAGGCTACCTGGGTCGATAAGGTCACCTTTTTGGGAACCTTTGGTTTCTTCATGATGCTGTTCCTTTTGTTCCTGCGCTTCCTCCCTGTCATCGCCATCGGCGAAGTGAAGGGTGTGCTGCCGCAATCTAACCCGCACCAAGACGATCATCCTGAGAAGGGAGTCCAAGAGGAAGACCTCATGGACTACGCAGATCGGCATGTGCCAAAAACAGTCAACGCCTAGCCCTTTTCCCCTGGAGATCCGACTGTGAGCACTACCCTCAAAAGAGTACACGGCTACCTCGCTGAATTCGACAGCGTGAAGGAGCTGTATCATGCCGCTGAAAAAGTCAACGAAGCTGGCTACAAGCGCTGGGACGTCCACTCCCCATTCCCGATCCATGGCATGGATCACGCGATGGGTATGACACGCTCCAAGCTGCCGTGGCTGGTGTTCTTTGGCGGCGCCGCCGGCACCACGACTGCCTTCCTGCTGCAATACATCACTCAGGTAGCCCTGTATCCGACCATCGTGCAGGCAAAACCTGCATCGATCTTCTCCTTGCCAGCTTGGTTCCCGGTCATGTTCGAACTGACGGTTCTTTTCGCCGCCTTCACCACTCTGTTTGGATTGTTGGCGCTGATCGGTCTGCCAAGACTTAACCACCCGCTGTTCGCCTCCAAGCGCTTCCCCAAATTCTCTGACGACGGCTTCTTTGTTTGCATTGAGGCTCGCGATCCCAAGTTCTCCCAGGCGGACACCAAGTCCTTCCTTGAGGGACTCGGCGGTAAGAACATCGAACTCGTGGAGGACGAGATCTAACCGGAGCAATCCCTGCGCATTCCGCCATGAAGTACTTCTTCCTCTCCTACATCTTCGTCGCTGCCATTATTGTCAGCGCGGCTGGCTTTCGCGGCACCAAGTCGCTGCAGCCACCTATTGAGATCTTTCCCGACATGGACAATCAGGCCAAGGTGAAAGCCCAAGCCCACAGCGACTTCTTCGCTGACGGTGCGGGTGGTCGCCCGCCTGTCCACGGTACTGTTCCCATGGGCTATGAGATCCCGGCCAAGCCTTCCACCGAGAAAGCAGCCCCTCCAGCCTTCGGCTTCAGCCACGGCTCGGACTACTATAACACAGGGAAATTTGGTGACTTCTACGGCGAAGGATTTCCCGAAGAGGTCGCGCCAGATGCAGCGCTGATCGCTCGCGGTCAAGAACGCTACAACATCAACTGCGCCGTCTGCCATGGCCTCGCTGGCAATGGGAAGGGGATCACCTCGAAGTATGGAATTCTCAATGCATTTAACTTCCATCAACCGGGCAGCACCGACCCAAGCAATGCGGCCACCTACCGCGCGAATGGTTCCATTTTCGACACGATCACCAACGGCAGAGGCTTGATGGGTTCCTATGGAGCCAACATTCCTGTGCGTGATCGCTGGGCCATCGTGGCCTACATCCGCACGCTGCAGGCCGCAGTGAAAGAAGGCAACGTCACGATCCCGTAACCGCAACGATTTCCAGGCATGAGTCACCACGTTACCTTCAAAGATCTGCCCGAGGGCGGAGAAAAATTTGATCCAGCCAAGGGTTCCAAACTCATTGGTGCCTTCGCCGTCATCGGTGGGTTGGGTCTCGCAGGCTCCATTTATGGGTTTGCTGCGCACTCAGATACTTTCTCTTACAGCTGGTTGTTTGCCATCTTCTTCGCCTTCACGGTGATGGTGGG
>CAZCAL010000002.1:28800-33078 GCA_964496625.1 uncultured Verrucomicrobiaceae bacterium
TCCTCTACTTTCTCATCCTCTGGTACATCGCTCGCCACCTTCGCGGGCTGTCTCTTCGCCAAGAACAGGATGGCAATATCAAGCACACGATATCTGCCCGTAATTCGTCCTGCCGCTGGCTGTTCCCTTTTGCTCTCACGGCCACCTTCGCATCTGTCGATTGGTTGATGAGTCTCGACTACACGTGGTTCTCCACGATGTGGGGTGTGTACATCTTTGCTGGGAGCGCCTGGGTTTCGATGGCGGTGATGATCATGCTCGTCGCTTGGCTGCGGAGCCTTGGTTACTTGCAGAAGGTATTCAGCGATGAGCACTATCACTTGATGGGCAAGCTGCTCTTCACCTTCACTGTTTTCTGGGCCTACATCGCCTTCAGCCAATACTTCCTCATTTGGTATGCGAATATCACAGAAGAAACCCGCTTCTATCTGATCCGTAACACAGAAGGCTGGCGCTGGGTGTCGATCTTCATCGTTGTCGGTCACTTCGTCGGTCCATTTATCTTGCTGCTGTCCCAACCTCGCAAAAAGAATCCGGTGGTGATGGTCACAGTCTGCTTGTGGATCATCTTCATGCATGTTGTGGACATGTATTGGAATGTGATCCCTGAGCGCGGTCCGTCGCTTGGCATGGGTGTCCTTGCTCCAGGCGCGATCTGGGGTGACATCTTCGCTCTCATGGGTGTCGTCGGCACCATGGGCTTCATTTTCCTCCGCAAGCTAGGTGGTAACAGCCTCTATCCATGGCGTGACCCACGCCTGCTTGAATCCGTGAACGTCGTCAACTGATTGCCCTCATGTCCGCTGATCCTTCCCCCAATACCAAAGGTGCACCGATGCTCTGGCTTCTCGGAGCCTTCGCAGGCTTTGCCGTGCTGCTCTCCGTCATCAATTTCACCTCCTCCCGTGATGTGACGACTGATCCGCGGATGGATGAGCGTCTTGCGATTAAAGAGGAGATTTTTACCACGCAGCAGGAACTGGTTGCCAAAATGGGGCTTGCCGATCCTGCCAAGGCGCACGCCATTTTTGAAAAAACCGCCGCTGCGCTGAAAGCACAAAAGCCAGTCAAGAGCAGCATTGTTGTTCCCGGCTCTCCCACACAGCTCCAACAGGCTGCCGCCGCAGCCCCGGCTGCTCCTGCGCCAGCGGCACCCGCTGCTGCGCCTGCCGTCCAGCCAAAGTAAGTCTCCCAGTCATTCCTTTTCTTTATGCAGAACCCCTCACCCAACGTAGAACCGGATCTCCAAGCCGACACGCTGCGCCGCGCCGCAATCGACCGGTCGGTGAAAGGTCCGGTGCTTTTCTTGCTGACCAACGGAGCCTTTTGGCTCTTGGCCTCCACGGTGCTGGGGCTATTGGCAGCGATCAAATCCTTTGCACCTGACTTCCTTGGGCACGCATCTTTCCTTAGCTATGGCCGCCTCCAGCCAGCACACATCAACGCGCTTGTTTATGGCTGGGGATTCCAGGCTGCGCTAGGCGTGATGCTTTGGCTGATGGCGCGACGTTCCGGGCAAGAGCTTCGTACTGGCAAGACCCTGATGATGGTCGCCGCATTCTTCTGGAACATCACGGTGACGATTGGCATTGGCTGCATCCTTTTTGGAGGCAATACCTCTCTTGAATGGTTGGAAATGCCGGCCTTTACTTGGCCCGTTCTGCTCTTCTGCTTCATGGTCTACGCCTGGCCAATGGCGTCCATGTTTGCCCGCACTCAACGCCCAGAAGGCTTCATGGTCACCAGCTGGTACCTCTTTGGTGCCTGCCTTTGGTTCCCGTGGCTGTTCACCACCGCCAACATTTGCCTGCATTGCTTACCCTCTTTGGGTGTCATCGGGTCTGGGATCAATGCTTGGTATGTGCACGGAGTGATTCTGCTCTTCTTCGTTCCAGTGGGGGCCGGCGCTGCTTACTACTTCATTCCCAAAATCACCGGGCAACCCATTGCTTCCGCCCAGCTGGCCAAAACCGGGTTTTGGCTTCTGGCCATCCTCGGTGGGTGGACAGGAATGCAACGTTACATGGGTGGACCTCTTCCTGCATGGATGGTCGCCGTCGGTGCAATGACAGGCGTCCTGCTGCTGATTCCGGTGATGATCGTCGGCCTAAACCACCATCTCACCACCCTCGGTAAGCATAACCTCGTAGCCGTCAGCCCAACGCTTCGCTTTGTATTTGTCGGCTCGATCTTCTATCCAATCGCTGGCATCATCCTCGCGCTTATCTCCAGTTTCTGGACTGGCTTTACCTTCCAGTTTACCCACGCGTGGTATGGCTACCAAATCATCGCAGTGTATGGATTCTTCAGCATGGTGGTGTTCGGTGCGATCTATTACATCGTCCCACGCCTTGCTGGCTGTGAATGGCTCTCGGTTCGTCTCATCCGTAACCACTTCTGGTTCTCCGTGTATGGCATCGGTGTTGTCGTTGTCACCAGCATTGTGGCTGGCCTCCAGCAGGGTGGCGATTTGACCGCGCCAGAGCGGTGGGATCAGTCCTGGATCTCCGTAGTTCTCAATGCGCGGCCCTATTTGATCGCCCGCGCTGTTGCTTGGGCTCTGATCACCTGGTCCAATGTTTGGTTCCTCCTTCATCTGATGCTCATGGTGGCTGGTCTTGGCCGCCGCAGTTCCGCACCTACCCTGCTTGAGCGCCCTGAACACGATTCCGACCCGCACCTTTCCCACGGAGCAAACGCATGACTGACTTCCGCAAACTCACACTCGGCATCGCCGCATCCTTTGGCCTGCCATGGCTGCTATTGATCGTCGTTCCGGCGTTCAAGTATCAGCACATCAAGCCCATTGCCTATGACAAAGAGGCTGACGGCATGGACGGCTATTATCCGCAAAGCAATGCCAACGTCCTTGGCATGCAGGTTTACATCCGTGAGGGCTGCGTGCAGTGCCACACCCAAATGATCCGCCCTTCCCAGTTCGCAGCGGATGCTTGGCATCAAGGCTGGGGCGAAAGCCAAGAGGCCCGCCCTGCGGACGCCATCCGTGCCAACACGATGCGCGACTATCTCGCGGAAAAGGTCGCACTCCTCGGCGTCGCCCGTGTCGGTCCTGATCTTGCCAACGCAGGTTATCGCCTTGCAGGTAAGGATCGCGCTGCCATTCATTTGCAGCTCTATTCACCTCATGCAGTGGCCGGCTGGTCAAACATGCCCGCCTATCCGCACCTCTATGTCGTTCGCAAAGCACAGGGTCCAAAGTCTGATCTTGCCCTGCCGCTCACAGGAAAGTTTGCCCCTCAAAAAGGTTACGAAGTGGTCCCAACACCGGAAGCTGAGGAACTGGTGGACTACCTCCTTTCCTTGAAGAAAGCCACACCGCTTCCTGCTGCCGCCCTCGGAAATCTGGCCACTGCGGCCGCCAAATAAGACGCCCGCCCTACTGACCGCACCCCATGAGCGCCCCCACTTACAATCCTGACACCACAGACATTGACCGCATCCACTCTGCGGTGAAACGCGAGAAAGAAGACGTCGCCGCAGGCCAGGGGCCAGCGCCGATGTGGATTATGTTTATCTGCATGATCGTCGCGATCATCGCTGGCGGCCAGCTTGGACCGATGGCTGGTGGATTCAGTTTCGAAACTTCAAACCCATTCGCTCTCGCCAAAGCCATAGACACACGTCCTGGTGGTGGGGGTGAAGGTGCCGCGCTCGACCCGTTTCAAACGGCGATGAAAAAGGGTGCCAGCGCTTACGGCGTATGTATGGGTTGCCACCAAGCATCCGGTACTGGTGTTCCCGGGACCTTCCCCCCTCTGGCCAATTCCGATTGGGTGAAAGGTGGAACCGAGCGCATAATTCGTGTCGTTCTGAATGGTCTTGCAGGCGAACTGACCGTCAATGGTGCTCCCTTCCACAATCCGACTGGTATGCCTGCACAAGGCGCACTCTCCAACAAAGACATCGCAGCGGTGCTGACCTTTGTCCGCAACTCCTGGGGTAACGAAGGCACGATGGTCACGGAAGAAATGGTGGCTGCGATTCGCAAGACGGAAAGCGCTCGCACGACACAGTGGACGAGTGCTGAACTCGCCCCATTTGCCGATAAAAACGCACCGGGCGAAATTCCCGCTGGTCCTGGGGCTACGGTTGCTCCTGCGGCTGCTGAAGCAGCACCTGCTGCCAAATAGCCTTTGAACTGATTGCGCGACAATGTTTCATCCTATCCACGCTCCCAAGGAGTCACGGCACGCCCGACGCGCCGGAGCTTCGGAGTATCAGGGTAGTTTGAGAGCCTTGCGCAGTATCAGTTATCTG
>CAZCAL010000002.1:33088-38626 GCA_964496625.1 uncultured Verrucomicrobiaceae bacterium
CTCGGCTGTGGTAAGGCCCCAGAGAGCGCCGTGCGTCCTGCCGTTGCTCTCACCACTGCTACATCCATCGAGAACCGGATTTCGATCACTGGCAAAGTGTTGCTGAATGGTGGCCGCCCGTCAACCTTGGATCAAGTCATTGATGTCGGTGCCAATGTCTATTGTTCAAGCCACGGAAAAATTACTGACCCAACTTGGCAGATCTCAGCCGATGGCGGGCTCGCGGGTGTGGTGATCTCCGTCAAAGACAGCGGCCGCGCCAGCAACGTCGATGCTGCGCCTGTCCTGATTGACCAAGTGAGTTGCCTCTACCAGCCTCACATTACGGTGTTGCAGCCTGGACAAACTGTTCTGATCCGAAATAGCGATGAGACCTTCCACAATGTTCGCATCATCCGGCATGATCGCACCTTGAAAACCCAGGGTGAAAACCTCAGCAACATTGGGCAACCTTCGCGGGGTAGTGCTGACATGCAGGCATTCAATGAGCCAGCGATCTTTCGACTCGAATGCGACGTCCACCGCTGGATGAAATCTTGGGTGTATGTGCATACAGGCATCCATGTTGCCACCAGTCGTTCTGATGGTACGTTCGCCATCGACCGCGCATTGCCAGATGGCACATACGTTGTCGAGGCCTGGCACCCCTGCTTTGCCAATGCACTCACCCGAACGGTGCGTGTGGTTGGCGGTGTAGCGAATGCTGACTTCCAGTTCAATTTGGCGGAGGCCAACCAGCACTGAACCCAATTTTCATTTCCGAACCCTGCAAATTCTTCCCACTGACCTATGAGCGCCGCAGCCATCCCACACGACCACGCCCACGGGGCCGATCATGCGCATGATCACGACCACCATGAACCAGGGTTCTGGCGGAAATACATCTTTTCGACAGACCATAAGGTCATTGGCGTCCAGTACGGACTCTCTGGGTTGGTCTTCCTGTTATTCGGGTTCATGCTCATGCTGATGATGCGCTGGAGCATCGCCTATCCGGGCCAACCCGTTCCAGGGCTTGATTTGCTGAATCACCTTCCGATCATCGGGCCAATCGTCCATGAGATGATGGGCCGCTTTGCACCAGATGGTGTGATCAACGGAGAGATGTATAACATGTTGGGAGCTATGCACGGCACCATCATGGTGTTCTTCGGCATCGTTCCACTTGGTTTCGCGGCATTTGGTAACTTCGTCATGCCTTTGCAAATCGGGACCATCGATATGGCCTTCCCGAAGCTGAACATGCTGAGCTTTTGGTTCTTCTTCCTCAGTGGTGTCTTAATGATGCTCAGCTTCTTCGTTGGAACTGGCGCAGTGCAGACGGGGTGGACGATGTATTCGCCTCTGGCTTCAACCGTCAATCATGGCGTGAAGAACATCTTCATGCACGGCCACACAATCTGGCTCACGGCCATGGTGTTCAATATTTCGGCTTCCCTTCTGGGGTCAGTCAATTTCATCACCACAGCGATCAACCTCCGTGCGAAGGGCCTCACTTGGTTTCGTCTGCCCTTCTTCACTTGGGCGATGTTTGTCACCAGCTTCCTACTCCTCCTCGCCTTCCCACCTCTCGAAGTCGCTGCGCTGCTTCAGCTGGTTGACCGTGTGTTTGGTGCCAGCTTTTTCCTCCCAACGGGGCTCATGGAAGGCGGCCAGCACCTCGATATCTCTGGTGGTGGCAGCCCAATTCTCTACCAGCACTTGTTCTGGTTCCTGGCTCACCCGGAGGTGTATGTTTTGATCCTTCCAGCCTTTGCTATTCTGACGGATGTCATCCCAAACAATGCCCGCCGCCCACTTTGGGGTTACAAGGCGATGGTCTATTCGGCTTTGACACTGGGTTTCCTTAGCTTCTTGGTCTGGGCTCACCACATGTATTTGACCGGCATGGGCACGATGATGTCCACTTACTTTCAGATCACCACGGTGTTGATCTCCGTGCCTTCGGTGATTCTCCTCACCTCACTGATGGTCAGTCTCTGGGGTGGATCCATTCGCTTCAATACCCAGATGCTTTTCGCTTCCGCCTTCCTGCCGATGTTCGGTATCGGTGGTCTGACCGGTCTGCCTCTGGCATTCAATTTCATCGACCTTGCGCTGCACGATACCTACTATGTGATTGGCCACTTCCACTATGTGGTGGCCCCCGGAACGATCTTCGCGCTCTTTGCTGGCGTCTATCACTGGTATCCAAAAGTCACCGGGCGCTTCATGAGCGACCGTCTCGGCAAATTCCACTTTTGGCCGTCTCTGGTGGGTATGAACATGGTGTTCCTGCCGATGTTCGTGCAAGGCATGGGCGGCTTCCACCGCCGCTGGTATGATGGTGGTAAGGCCTTTGAGCAAACGTCCAGCGTCACCCACTGGTTCAGCGAACTTTGCTCCAGCTTCTTTGGGATCTTTGGCATCCACGTTGAGCCAACGCTCATGGGGCTAAACGTCGTGATGACCCTTGGCGCGGCGATTCTCGCGATCGGGCAAATCCCGTTCATTATCAATGTCTTCATTAGCATCAAGGGTGGCAAAAAGATCCCGAACGACAACCCATGGGATGCCACAACCCTTGAGTGGGCGACACCGACGCCACCTCCCCACGGTAACTTTACCTTTGATGTGGTCGCGCTGCGTGGACCTTATGAATACTCCGTTCCTGGCCAAGAAGCCGACTTCCAGCCCCAGTGGGTTGAGGAGAATGGAAATGATCCTGCCATTGCCACTGAACCAGCCAAAGCCCATCACTAAACCGAGTCAGGTTTCTTCGGCTCCAATCTCACGTTTCACGTCATGGATATCCCCTATACCGTTAGCCCCCGTCCCGATACTGGACTTTACAACGCCAAGGTTGGCATCTGGCTCTTCCTCGCGTCTGAAGTCATGCTCTTCGGCGGTTTGTTTTCCGCCTACATCTTCCTCCGCGTCGGTGCCGATTATCATTGGCCGATTCACGAGTTGAATGTCAAACTTGGCTTCATCAACACCGTGGTGCTGATCGCATCGTCCGTCACTGTGGTGATGGCCTGGGCCTTCTTGAAGCTCCGCAAATTTGGCATGTATCAATTGATGATGGCGATCACCGTGGCGTGTGCGGCGGTGTTCATGATCAATAAGACGCTTGAGTACAAAGCCAAATTCTCCCACTACTCCGTCAAGCTGACTGATGGAACCATCCTCACGGGCCACCTTGAGCACGGCTACTTCGTCCACTTCAAAGACGTTAACAAACTCACTCTCAACATTCATTTAGAGACCGCTGCGATTGATGCGGACCCTGTCGATTACGTGCTCCCTTATGTAGAGGGTGAAGTGCCGAAGTTCAAAACAGAAAGCGGGGAGGTGATTGAGCTCAATGCGGCTTCGTTCGCGAAACTGAGGGCGGACGCAGTCAAAGCGATGCGGGAAGAGAACGAGCATAAGCAGTTCCAGAGTCAGTGGACAAACACCAAGAGCATCGCTCTAATGGCTGAGGCTCCTTTCAATCTGAAGCTCCCGACGAACAGCTTCTTCTCGTACTCAGAGACTGCGGTGAATTTCCGCGACGGCACCAACGCTGAAGGAAAGCTTGAGAGCGATCAGATGACGCTGGAAGTCGATGGGATCGACGTTCGTTCCGTGCCAGATGCGGAGAAATCCATGGCCTGGGAGAGTGAGTATCTTCCAGCCTTCAAGCCTGTCTTTATTGCTACTCGCGATCATCATCAGAAGGAATTCAAAGAGAAGTATCCGTCTCGCGATCCTTCAAAAAGCGCCACGCTGCAGACAGAGTCCTACTTCCTCAAAATCCACTCAGCAGATGCCGAGGCAAACATGCCAGGGCACGAGGGCGGCCACTCTGCGGAGGCTCACGAACCGAAGGGAGCAGCCTCACACGAAGCTGCGGCGGAAGGACATGGCGGCGAGCACCCTGTTGTCGTTCTGAAGAAAAAAGACATCGCTTTCTTCTCGAACTTCACTCCGAAACTCAACACCTACTATGCCATTTATTTCACCCTTACGGGTCTGCATGGCCTGCACGTTGTGTTTGGTGCTTTGGTGCTTCTCTACTTCCTTGTCTTTAACGGCAAAATGATGCGTGAAGATCCAGAACATTTGGCCAATCGCATTGAGGTCGGTGGTCTGTTCTGGCACTTCGTCGATCTCGTTTGGATCTTCCTCTTCCCACTTCTTTATCTCCTCTAATTCGTATCAAGGATCTCCCATCATGGCTGACAATCTCGAAGAAATCCAAAAATCGGTCAAAAAGTATCTCGTCATCGGTGGGCTGCTCTTGGTCTTTACTGCCCTCACCGTAGGCCTTTCCTATGTTGAGTTGCCTACCCATGGCATGAACATCCTCGTTGGGATGATTTTGGCCGCCATCAAGGCCAGTCTCGTCGCGCTGATCTTCATGCACTTAAACCACGAGAAATCGATCATCTACAAGGTGCTACTTTTCACTGTGATCTTGGTCAGCGTGCTCTTCATCCTTTTCTACATGACGCACGGTGATCCTTTGATTTTCGAAGGATTTGATAAGACAAGCATCAAGCCGCATTGATTTTGGCTCATGTCACTAAAGCACTTCCACCTCGTCTTCCTGTTCTTCGCTGTTCTTTGTGACAGTGGGTTCTGGCTGTGGACAGTGCTCGCCCCAGATCAAGCTGCCAATGTTGGGGCGATCGGCATTGGAAGATTCGCCGGGTTCCTGAGCATCGTCTTGATCGGTTATGGCATCTGGTACATTGCCCGCAAAATGAAGAGGATTATCATCTAATTCCAATGAGCTTACTGCATCCACTGATTGCCTGTTCCACTTGCTTTTCCGACCCGACAACGGCGGTTGGGCAGGCGCGTAACTTTGCGGTGCTATTTATGGGCGGAATGTTGGCCTTAGTCTTCAGCGTGCTCTTCTACGTCATCTACAGCTTTTCCAAAAAACAACGTCAGGCCGCTCAAGCTGCCGCAGACAATCAGTCCTGATTTACCCCCTTTTTCTTCATCTGCCATGATCTCAAAAATTAACGAATGGATGGGCCAGACGCCCGTAGCTTCTGAACACGGCGAACTCGTCGATCACATGCTAGGTTTTGTACACTGGTTCATGCTGCTTCTCTTCATCGGCTGGAGCACCTATCTGATTTATACCTTCTGGCGCTATCGTGCCTGCAAGAATCCGAAGGCGGATTACCACGGCGCCAGCCATGCCGTGTCCAATCAGATTGAAATCGCCGTGGTCGTGGTCGAGGCCATTCTGCTGTTGGGCTTCGCTTTCCCACTCTGGTCACGCCAAGCAGATGACTATCCGACCAGCCCCGATACCGTAAAGGTTCGTGCATTGGGTGAAAAATTCCTCTGGAACTTCCAGTACCCTGGGGCTGATAAACAACTCGGCGTTTGGAACCCGCGCTTCATCGATCCTGGCTCTAACACCATGGGTCGCGATATGTCTGACCCGAACGGTAAGGATGACTTCGTCAATCCTGCCACAATGAAACTGCCAGTAGGACGCCCCGTCATTGTTGATGTGGCCTCCAAAGACGTCATTCATAACCTTGCGCTAGT
>CAZCAL010000003.1:0-5636 GCA_964496625.1 uncultured Verrucomicrobiaceae bacterium
TCAGCGGCAGTGGTCGAACTCATGATGTGTGGCGTATGGTGGACCAATATTCGCACTTCCGCGAAATGGCAAGTTTAAATTTGGTTGTCATTTTTTTCGCCACCACGATCAAGAACATTGATACTCAACGGTGTTGATCAGGTTGGTTCTTCGCTGGGCAGCCCCGCCACTGGCTTTGCAGTAGTTTACTTTGGACGTGGTTTAGGCACTGGATCAGGTTTAGTCGCCAAGATGGCTTGGCGTTGCTTTTCGTCTGGGTAGCGCAAATGAGCCAACGCTGGGTCATTTGATGTTTGCGCCTTCTTCACGAGGTCGGAATCTGGCATCTCCATGGATACATGCTCGTAGCCCTTGGGGGGAGCGATGGGATTCTCTCGGTAGGTCGGCCCGATCTCCGTTGGTTTCCACTCGATGGTGAGGACTGCGTGAGATTTCATTTCACGATACCCTTTCGAAGCGTCGTCTAGAAAGTAAGTCAGTGGCTGGAATCCGAGACGGACTGACAACCAATCATTTGCCCAGTCTTGTGTCCACACATCTGACCACTTTGGATTGCCAGGGGTGGCTCTTGCCAGCGCTTCGTCGAGTCCTTGTAAACCGAAGCCGAGAGCACCTGCGAGCTGACGAAGCACATCCCTTGTCTGCTTTACGGGTGCAGCGGTCGTTCTGATGTTGATGCGCTTTACTGTGTCGTGGCGGGAGATGGCAAAACTTGCCATTTCGACATCCATTTGGATCCTCTGTGCCGACGGGGGCACGGTGACACCGATGGTTGACTTGCCAACGCCACAGGCATCGTCGCTCTCGCGGTAAGGTCTCAAGCCAGCATCAAAGACATCCTTCAAAGAAAGTGATTCTTTGCAGTAGATGTCCGCACGCTGCATTGGCGGCTCAATTGTATCCGCTCCGCGCACCCAGAAGCATCCGGTTAACAAAAACAGGAAAAAGGTTTTCATGGTTTCACGGTTTACTTTGGCTGTCAGTTTTTGTCTATTGCGCTCTACTGGTGAAGAGGGTGTGACTCATGCGGAAGAATGAACTCGCTCACTCTGCCGACGGACGCGCCATCCAGTCCCAGCGTTCGCTGGCTTGTTTGAGTTGAGGATCGAGATCTTCTTCGGTGAGAAAACGCTGCTCGACGAGCTTTTGCAATGTGGTCTTCACCAGCGCCAAATAGGCCTCTTTGGAGGCATAGCGCTCTGCAATCGAGAGACGTGGATCGTGCGTTGCCTCTCGGCGTGCTTTCGTCCTTGGAAAGGGCACCCAGGCTCCACGCAAAAGCATGGGCTCATGAGGCGAGCCCATGGATGCAGCACGAAACACCCAACCCGTTGCGGTGCCAAGTGGTACCGCCACCTCAGGCATCCGGATTCCAGCGATGTCGTTACCGTCTGCATCCACCTGCGAAACCAAAAGAGGCAGTTCAGCGCCTTCGCCAGCGCCATCAGGCCATAGCGCATTGCGAACGCGACCGCCAGCCGTCAAAGTGCGCGGATCACCCATCCCAGGAACTTTGGGGAACTTTAATGCGGTCACTGGCACCAGCGTTCCATCGGTCAGTTTTGGATAAACACTGGACGGTGGCTCGACTCCCGCCGCGACCCAGCGATGCATCGCTGTGCGTAGCGCGAGGAACACCGAACTGGCATTCGTTGGGTTCCCGAAAGGAGCACCCTCAGCCTGTGCGGTCGGCGGAAAGCTCGCTGGTCCATGCTGTGTTCCCGCAAAAAAGTAGGATCGAACATTCGCAGGAAACTCGATGTCATGCTTCCCATCTGGAGTCGTGTGGGTCAGTGCCGCCACACGTCCTGCACCGCAATACTCCGCCGCTGAATTTAGATACATCATCTTCGGCGAATGCTTCACGCGTGGATTATCGAAGATGCCTTCCGAATGACCACTCACCGGATCTGCCTGCGCGGTGTCTGCAAAGGGATACGAAGCTGTGTAAAATCCAGCCAACCCACGCGGGGTTGCCCAGCGGCGATTCAAAACCAAACGTCCAGCACCGGCCACATGCGCCACCACACCGTCCAGCGCTTGCCGATCCTCTTCATCGGTGTTGAACCCCAAATAAACGAGGTCGCGCAAGAACCGTCCACACTGCGAGGAGCCATACGCATAGGCGTATTTCACCGGAGCGAGAGAGGTCGCATCATGTTTCAGCCATGCCACTGCATCGCGGATCGCAGCATAGCCCAGACCTGCCACCGGCGGCGCCTCCGCCAGATAAAAAACCTCGTATGTTTTACCCGGCTCGAAGCCACCCTCAAGGCCGATGCGATGATCCTTGATGCTCCAGCGGTTGCGCGGCACTTCGCTCCCACCCGGATACGCCATGCGGTTTCGAATGATTAGCTTACTTTCTGCGCCGCCCAAATCCACGGGTGGATAATCGGCGAGATCCGTGAGAGCTAGATCGGCACTAGGTTTGTCTGGAGTGAAGATCGCACTGACCACCCCTCGGATCGCGCTGCCATCCTTGTTGAGCGCCGACGGCACCTCGATGCGGAGCTTCTCCGGCTGGACAGGAACATCAAATTCCCAGCCTACATTCAGGACGGTGAAGCCATTCTTCATCGTCCAAGTGCTCAATCCCGCTTTGCCGCCACGATTGGGAATTTCCACCCAAGCTGCACCATTGCTACGCGCTGGATCTTTAGGCTTCAAAAGCCGTAGGTCCGACGAAAAGCTGACTTTACCAGACGCATTCACTGGAGCCAGATCGACGTCAGCGATGACCGCATTCTCTGGCCGTGTGGGATCGATTTCAAAGTACAACCGACCGACGATTTGCTCGTATCCGGTCGTTCCCATATCAGACTGGCTCGTCACTTCCACGCGCACCACGGCGGCGTGAGCAGAGACACAAAAACAGAAGGCGGTGAGTCGATAAAACAATGTCATTGGAAAAAATTAGGCGAGCCCCACATGCTTCAGCGCCTCAAGCGGCGGCCCCCCGAAGGTTCCGGAGGGCATGTTACCGATATAACCGATAGCCTTCATCCCCTCCGGTGTGGTGAAGTAGCCACCTGCAGTGAGATCACGATAGCGTTTGAAAAACCCCGCTGCCTTCTTGTGCTCCGCCTTTGGTTTGGCACTAGCAAGATCAGTGCAAATAGCCGTCTGCTGCTCAGGCGAAAGCTCAGCAAACATTTTATTGAAGCGCTTCTTCGCTTCATCATCGATCCACTGCAAACCATCGAGGACGACACGGCGATCTCCAGCCTGATCAGGATAGGGCGAACTGATCCACTCATCGATAAAGTCATGCACTCCGACGGCGGACGCGCTGGGTGAATCATCATCGGCAGGAACAATCACATCGCACAGGGCCGCCGCGCAGTGGCGTTGCGGTTGAGATAACGTCAGCGGCCAGACGTCGCCCGGCTTGTAAAGTTTGACCATGCTCGGGTCTGGCCCATAACCTTTCGCTTTAACACCTTCGGCAGCAGCATCCGCATCATGCACGGCCATGCCCGCCGTCGCCGCCAGCATCCATTGCATGGCCTTGCGTCGGTCCTTGCGCGGGAAAAAATCGGAATCGTCCATCAGATGTTTGCTTTCTTCATTTCGTCCATCAGATGATCTGCCATGCGCCAAGCTAGAGCCATGATCGTGAGCGTGGGATTCTTATCAGCCGTGCTGGCAAAAGGTGCACCATCCGCGATGAAAAGATTCTTCACATCCCAGGTCTGGCTCCACTGATTCGTGACTGAACTTTCGCGATCTGCCCCCATGATCGCGCCACCAACTTCGTGGATCACCGTACCACCCTGCTTCATCGATTTCAGCGCATCGGCATCAGGCTTTGATGAAACTTTACCTCCCAATGCCTCTAGCAGTTCGCGGATGTGCTGCTGCTGATGCCTCACTTGATTGAGCTCAAAGTCCGTCCACTGCCAATGGAATCGCAGCACTGGGATACCCCACTGATCCTTGACATCGGGATCCAGTTCACAGAACGATCCATCGTTCGGAAGCATTGTCCCCTGCGCACCAAAGCCCAGCCGACAGCCATAATAGCGGCGTGCATCATCCTTTAATTTTCGACCAAACAACACGCCGGCGTGGCCTGCGGTACTGTCGATACCATTCAGCATCGTCAGCGATGGCATCTGCCTACCTGTCGAGAACTCCAGGTGGTATCCACCAGGAAATCCAAACTCGCCGTTCCGATTCTGAGCGTGCATCGTCCACGGCACATAAGCATGCGGACCGCCTGCACCATCTTCGTTGTGAATGGGCATCCCTTCAAAGGCCGGAATGTGCGCACTGAGACTGCTCGATACTGAATCCGTGATGCATTTACCGACCTTGCCACTGGAGTTGGCGAGACCCTGCGGGAAGGTCTTTGACTTTGAATTCAAAAGCAGACGCACGGACTCCTGCGAACTCGCTGCCAGCACCACCGCACGACCCACCGCGTGGCTCTCGTTTCCAGTTGTCTTGTCAATAAACGTCACGCCAGAGGCTTTACCTTGTTTATCCAGCGTCACCTCCCGCACCATCGCATTGGGTAGGATGTCGAGATTCCCCGTCTCCAGGGCAGGGCGCAAGTGCACCGTTTGCGAATCATAGTTCGCCCGGATAGCACAACCGCGATGGCAATCCGTCGCCCAAAAGCACGGCGACCGCGTGCGCATGGAGTCCGCTAGGATCTTCTGCGCCTTCGCATTGCCGGGGTGCAACTTTGCAGGCACCCCGTCAGCATCTTGCACCTTTGTCAACACCGCGCGATGGATCGAGGTGATGTGCGCTCCGACCTTTTTGCCATGCTTCTGCGCGTACAGTTCGCCCACTCGCAGTTTGGGCGCAGGCAGCAGCACACCAGGGGAGGAATCGGGCGAGTTCTCGAGCCCTTCATTGGTGCCGAACACACCAATCAACATTTCCACCTTGTCGTAGTAGGGGGCGATATCATCATAACCGATTGGCCAGTCAAAACCCGCCCCAAACCGCGTGCGCGGTTTGAAATCGTACGGACCATTGCGAAGCGAAATTCGGCCCCAGTGATTCGTGCGTCCACCCATCATGCGCTGCCGCCACCAGCGGAACTGGCTCGCAGTGTCCTTGTTCGCATTCGTGTAAGGCTCACCCGGAATGTCCCAACCGCCGTTGATGGAGCAATCGTGGAACCCGTACTGCTTGTCAGGCGTCTTTTCACCACGCAAGGGCGCGTGGCTCGGCAATTGCAGCATTGCCACCTCACTCTGCACATCAAAGGAGCGCCCCGCCTCCAAAACCAATACCTTCACGCCCTCCATCGTCAGCGTATAAGCCGTCTGCCCGCCGCCCGCCCCCGACCCGACAATGATCACGTCATAGGATTTCTGAAGTTTGTCGGCGGTAATTACGGGCATGACGAAGTTGAGTGGAGAAGAGGAAACGCGATTTTGTCACACCTCTTCCAACATCAATTTCGCATCGCCAAACGCTGTTGGGCGCACGTTCATCTTGTCCATCATCGACATGAAGAGACGACACATTTGCCGATCAGGCTTATCTTTGTAGTCGAGCACACGACCTCCCTGGAGCCGTCCGCCTGCCCCGCCCAGAAGCACGATGGGCAGTTCGTCATTGTTGTGCTTCGCGCCCGCCATCATGCTTGAGCAATGCATGATCATGGTGTTGTC
>CAZCAL010000003.1:5646-18686 GCA_964496625.1 uncultured Verrucomicrobiaceae bacterium
GAAAAACTGATTCACTTTGAGGAAGTCGTCCCCATCGCTGTGGGAAAGGAGGTGATGAATCATGTAGTCGATGCCGTGGCCGACCTGCTGGACGCTCGGCAGATTCGGGAAACGCAGAGCGCTGTGATCGTTGTTGAGCTTTAGCGTGGTGATGCGTGTGGTGTCGGTCTGAAAGCCCAGCACGACGAGGTCGCACATGAGGCGCATGTGCTCCCCGATATCCTGGGGAATGCCATCGGCTGGGCGCTTGATATTGGGCTTGTCGAGCGTGGGTCGCCAACCTTGCAGTTCGCCACGCTTGCCCGCGTTCTCGATGCGTTTTTCCACATCACGGACAGAATCGAGATACTCGTCGAGCTTGCGCTGATCATTCGCGCTGATGCTTTTACGCAAATCCTGCGCATCGGCCATCACCGCATCCAACACGCTTTGATCGGCTGGCGATGCCTCGTCTTTAAACAGTCGGTCAAAGGCCAAGGCAGGATAAACCTCCAACGGGGTCGGCGTGGTTGGCGAACTCCACGAGATGTGGGAACTGTAGAGCATCGAGTAGTTCTTATGCACCGATGGGTTCGATTTTTCGCACGCCAGCACGAGACTTGGCACCTTTGTGCTCCGTCCGTAAGTCTGCGCCAAGACTTGATCAAAGCTCGTGCCAGATCGGATCTCTCCACCAGAAGCAATCGGCGCACCAGAGAGCATGTTCCCGGTCTGCGACGAGTGAATGTTCCCCTTCCGAGCCTCCTCATGATACAAGCCACGCACAAAAAGCAGCTTCTCCCGAAACTCAGTCAAAGGCGCGAGCACCTTACCCAGTTCCATTGCTTTTCCTTCCCCCTTCGCCCACCACTCCTTGGACTGAAAGCCATTGCCGGAAAAAGTCACGCAAAGCCGCACGGGGGCCTCGCTCGCAGGCTTGTTCTTTTTCGGCTCATCACCCCAGACATTCACGGATTCCATCCAAGGCAACGCAATACTGACCCCTGCTCCGCGCAGGAAGGTTCGACGTGAGAAGTGGTGGTTTTTCATTGTATCGGGTTAACGTTACCGCGCATCCTCAGGACCCGCTGTTTCCTTGAATGGCAGCAGTTGTGCGACTGATTCCCCATTTACGGTGATTTCAAACTCGTCTCCGACGACAACCTCATTAAGGTAGTGGTCAAAGTTGGCTTGCGCTTCTTCCAATGAGATTTTTTTCATGTCAGTGGCACTATTTAGCACTGAAATCTTTGCCCCGCACCTGCTGAAATTGAGGGCTGTGAACGATGTGATTCACCAGGGTGCCAAAGTTTAAGTCACTCTTCAACATCTCGTCAATCAGCGGCTTGTCAGAGAGTTGCACGCTACGGCCGAGGGCATAACCGAGCAGCTTGCGGCAGAACTGGCGGAGGAAATCCTCTCGACGCTGATGAACAAGGTAATCACGCAGATCCGCGAGTCCATCGACATTGGTTCCGTCAGGCAAGGTCGTCTTTGTGTCGGCCGGACGAGCGCGGCCAATCGCGTCGAAACCCTCCAGCGCAAAGCCGAAGGGATCGATGCGCCGATGACAACCCGCGCAGTTGGCGTCGCGGCTGTGGCGCTCAATCAGTTGGCGTTCGCTGAGGCCTTCAGGAGCTTCCTCGGGCAGCACCGGCACGCCCTTTGGAGGAATGGGCAGTTTATCACCGAGCACAACCTCGCTAAGCCAGGTGCCACGAAGAATGGCGCTGTTGCGCGAGGCTCCGGCCTGCTTCGCCAGCGTCGCTGCGAAACCAAGGATGCCACCCCGTCCTTTGTCGTGCATCTGTCCAACACGTTGCCAGTCATCACCGTTCAAATGAAAGCCATAGTGCTTCGCCAGCGAACCATTTACAAAGCTGTGATCCGCATCGAGCAAGCTTAGCACGCTGCGATTGTTTTGGATAAGATCGATGAAGAACCGGACCACCTCTTCCTGCATGTCCGCACGCACATCGAGGAAGGTAGGAAAGTGGCGATCGCTCTTTTCATCGAGCGTGGCGATATCCCGCACATGCAGCCACTGGCAGCCAAACTCAGTGGCGAGACGGCGCACCTTTGCGCTCCTCAGCATCCTCTCTGTCTGAGTGGACAGGACCTTAGCGTCAGTCAGTTCGTCAGCATGACTGGTCAACTCTTTATCAGGAGCGGAGGACCACAAAAAGTAGCTCAGCCGCGTGGCAAGCTCGGTTCCGCTAATGGGTGCGGTGTGCGCGGGTGACTTTTCCCCGCGATACAAAAACGCGGGCGACGTGAGCACTCGCGTCAACATGAGACGCGGTGGAAACTTGCGCAGCGCAATGATCTCTTGCGCACTGAGGGGCCGCCGCCACGCCTTCGCAGCCAGTTCGATGACAGCTTCGCGTTGCGCTGCATCAGCAGATGTTTGCTGTTTCTTAAACTCAGCTGCCGCTTTCAGGATGGGCTCGCGCAACGGATCAAATGCGCTAGGTTTCGCATCTTGGGTGGCGAACTGAAATAACTGCTCAAAGGCATCCACCTGCTTCAGAGGTGCCTCGCTCACAAAAAGAAGCTCGTTCCAAAGACGATCCAGCTCACGAGACTCCGCCTCATCCAGAAGCAAGCGCCGCAGGGCATCGTCTTCACGATAGAAGAGTCGCAGCGTGACGACTTCATCCACGGGCACGATACGCGAGTAGCAGAGAGCGATGGGAAAAAGAGATCGAAACTCGTCAAAGGCCGCTTCAAAGCGCTGCCGATCTTTGCTGCCCTCGTTCACAATGACTGGCACGGTGTATTGCGTACGGAGGTTGTTATCGGTCCACTGACCTTTGGCCAACGCCGATTCTGCGGCACCTGCGACAAGGCCGTTCAAAGCGAAGGGCTTTCCTCTGAGCACCTGCATCTGCACGCTGCCCGAGGTCTTCGACGCAAGTCGTCCTGTCACCACAAATTCCGTATCCTTGGCAAAGACGGCAGGAATTTTTATCTCAATGACGGAGGGGCCGTTGGCGGTCAGGGGAACTGGCCGATCTGGCTGACCCGACACATCAAAAGCAAAATGCGCCAGCAGCGGACTTGTCAGAGGAAAATCCTTTTCTAGGTGCTGCCGAACCTTTGCCGTCAACTCTGCAGAGGGAGCCTTGCGCCATTCGGCGATGATGGCAGGCACATCGGCAGATGCCTCCAAGGTTGCCGGTTGGCTGAGGAAATGCCATGGCCCGTGGGGATTCGCCGCGAGGATGTTTGGCGATACATCCTTTGCAAGGTCCCAGGTGGTAATACCATCGCTGAGCGTAAGGTTCACTGCGGTGAGATCGCAGGTGTGATTGCCATCACGCGGGCCGACGACAAACGCGACCACTTGCCCGGGCTCGATTCGCACGTTTTCAAACGTCCCCAGTGGGAGCACACGCGCACCATCGGTCACACCGTTGGCGAGCAGTTCACTGGTATGACCACGGCGAACCTCGAGGGCCCAGGTGACACCATTGCCACACTCCTGATGCGCATCACACACATCCCCATTGATGCGAAGAGTCGCTGCCACCGGGCTCCTCCAAGCGATCACAGATGCAAGCGTCGGCGAAGGATGGGTGGCGACACTGTGCGGCTTCATCAGGCCCGGAATGCGCACGGTCGCATCTGATGAGTTTGCAATCACACTCAAGGCATTCTCTCCCTGCCAGCCTTGGATGAACTTGTAGTCAGGGGTGCTCAAGAGCTTCTTTGTCAGCAGAGGCTCCAGTGTGGTGGTGCTGTAGCCGAGATATTCACGCCAAGCAGAAAGCAGTTCAGGATCACCCTCGGTCTTGCCGGCAGCGATTGCATCGAGCGTCTCTTCCGCCGTGGCGATGACCTTGGCACGCTGCGCTTCCAGATGCTTCACCAGCAAAGGCAAATGGCTGATCGGCAGGTCAGGCCGACCCGTGGCGACGATGCGTGGATTTTCCCACACGACGGCATCATCCGTGTCGCCGTCGCCCGCGTCAGTGGTAGTGAGGTAAAGTGTGAGGTCTTTTCCTGCCTCGAGCTTCACCCGCATTTCGTGCTCTGACACAACAGGAGTCACTGGCTCTTGCCAGGCCTTTGGCCCATTCACTTTGCCGATGTGGCCGACGGTGGCAAACCGCCAAAGCACCTGCCGCCAAGGCTCAATGTCAGACGCTTCAAGACACTTTTCGCGATACTTCAGGCGCAGCGGATCCAGCAGTAGCGATGGCGCCGAACTCGACATCGCTTGGCGGAGGATCTCTAGATATTTGGGACTCAAACCTGCAGTGTCTCGTTTGCCTTGGAGTGCGTCGAGGTAGATCGCCAGTGGCAAGTGTCCACTGCCCACTCCAGTATCCAGCTTGATTCCTTGAGCGACCGTGCTCGTCCTCTCACCATTGATCGTGTGGCGTCCATAGATGGCGCGAATTTTGGTCAGCGTTTCGTTGGTCCAGTCACGCGGTGAATCGCTCGCGGAAAAGCGGATCCCATCCGGCAGCAACACCGCATGATTCGCGATCGCCTTGGCGGCATCCAGATACTTGGTCAGCAACGCTGGCGACATGACGAGAGCGGCCCCTGCATTATCAAACCCCTCCCCTGCAGCACCATCGACAGGAAACTCCTTCGCCGGATCGAGTGATTCGATACCCGTTAGATCCCGGATCGTGTAAGTATACTCCATGTTCGAAAGTCGCCGTAGAACCACGGGTCCGGGATCACCAGCGTTCGCGTAGGCGACCTCATCCAGGGTAGTCTGCACCCACTTCGTCAGCGAATCCTTCTGCGCAGCAGTGAGCTGAGGCTCCTTCTTCGGCGGCATCTCGCCCAGGTGAATCTGCTCCAGCACACCCTCCCAGATCATCGGCTCTTTTTTGACGTCGGCGATGGAGGCAAAGCGTTCCAGATCCAGATCACCCTTTTGTTTCTTCGTGGAGTGGCAGTTATTGCAGCGCTCCTTGAGGATCGGGAGGATATCTTCTTCGAATGACCAAAGCGGCCCTACAGGCAGTGCCAGGAAGACTGTAACCAAAAGCAGACGGCTGACCTTCACGCCAAAATCTCCTTCACCACGTTGCCATAGACATCCGTCAGGCGGAAGTCGCGCCCCAGATGCCGCCATGTCAGCTTCTCATGATCAAGACCGAGTTGATTCAAAATTGTAGCGTGCAGGTCATGCAAATGCACCTTGCCGGAAACGGGACGGAACCCAAAGTCATCGGTCTCGCCAAAGGTGTAGCCGCCCTTAATGCCGCCTCCCGCCATCCAGCTACAGAAGCTTTCAGGCTGGTGCTCCCGGCCATGTTTCTCGATGGGCGAGGTGCCACTGAGGTCCTGGCTCCAGGGCGTGCGTCCAAATTCTCCGCTCCAAATGACCAGGGTATCATCAAGCAAACCGCGCGACTTGAGGTCCTTGATCAGCGCAGCACAAGGTTGATCAGAACCCGCGCAACTCTTCGGCAGCGCCTCCCGAATATTTCCATGATGATCCCAGCCACCCATGGTGACCTGCACGAAGCGCACGCCAGCCTCACTCATTTTACGAGCTAACAGACAGGCACGCGCATTCTTGTCCGTGTCCTTACCACCGACCCCATAGAGATTCTTTGTCGCCTCGGACTCGTTGGAAATATCTACCAACTCAGGCGTAGCAGTCTGCATGCGGAAGGCGATCTCCATGCTCTCGATCATCCCCTCCATGCGGGCATCGCCTCCGGCTTGATCGATCAGGCGTCGATTGAGTTTCTGCGTGAAGTCCAGACGCGCACGCTGCGCCTTTGCATCGCCAGACACATCGGCCAGGTAATCGATGGGACTTTGTTTATCGCTGGACGGTATGACCACCTTGGTGCCCTGATGAGCCGCCGGCAGGAACGATGACCCGTAGAGCCTGGTATCGCTGTCTGGGTGGATGCTGATGAAGCTTGGCAAATTTTGATTCTCTGCACCCAGACCGTAGCTGATCCACGATCCCATCGACGGACGGACGTCCGCAGTGACGCCTGTGTGAAACTGCAAGGCTGCTGGCTGATGCTGGTTGTTATCTGCGTGCACTGCACGCAGCAGGCAGATCTCGTCCGCAATGCTTGCCGTGTGGGGCAGCAGATCAGAGATCATCATGCCAGATTGGCCGCGAGGTCGCACGGCTGTCTGTGTCGAGAGCGCGAGGAACTTGTCAGTGCCTACGCGGAGTTCATTGGTATTGATCGGCGCGGAGATCGTCTGGCCATGCATCCGTTTGATGTAGCTCTTGGGATCAAAGAGATCCGGCTGCGAAGGCCCACCCGACATGAACAGGAAAATGACGCGCTTCGCCTTCGCAGGAAAGCGCGGCGACTTCATCGCGAGAGGACTCTGGGCGGCGTGGACGAGATCGTGCAAGGCCACGGCCCCAAACCCGGTTGCGGTTCTCTGGAGCCAAGCGCGGCGGGAGATGGGGGCAGTGTTCATAGACGGTGCAAGAATTCGTTGGAGGATAGCAGGGCGTGACAAAGCTCCACCCAGGCTTTGTCTGGGGGAAGCGAATCTATGAATTGCACCGCATCGTCACGCTCAGAGCTTGTGATGGGTCGGCTGAGAATGCGCAGCCAGAGTGCCTCCAATCGTGCGCCGGGATTGGGCTCGCTATCGACAAGACTCTTCGCGGTCTCCGTTGCGCGGGCGCGAACGGTGTCGCTATTCAGGAGAAAAAGTGCCTGGGTAGGCACGGCTGTTTCGGCACGCTTGCCGGAGATTTGAGCAGGCTGGGTGAAGTCAAAGACATCGCGCAGTTTCGCAGAGCCAGGCTGTGCAGCCGTTCGAATAACGGGAAGGTAGATGGTGCGTTCGAAGTCGTGAATGGGACGCATTTTACTGAACTTGAAGGCTGGCGGATTGACAGCCTTTGGACTGAGGCTGGTGACATTCTCTGGATACTCGAGGGGTAGCGAAGGTCCACCCCTGGAACGGGCAAGTTTTCCGCTGATCGCCAGCATGGAATCGCGCAGGGCCTCAGCATCGAGACGCTGCCGATTCATCCGCCATAGCAGGCGATTATCCGGGTCTGCCGCTGCGGCGAGATCGCTCTGAGCGCTGCTCATTCGGTAGGCGTGGCTGAGCACCATCTCCCGAATCAATTGCTTCTGCGACCAGCCGTTCTGGACAAAACGACTCGCCAAATAGTCCAGCAATTCAGGGTGCGAGGGAGCTTCGCCGCGTGTGCCGAAGTAATCGACGCTGCGCACGAGTCCTTCGCCGAAGAGTTTTTGCCAGATGCGATTGACGGTGACGCGGGCAGTGAGGGGATTGCGCGAGTCCGCGATCCAGTCAGCGAGTTGGAGACGGCCACTCTGCTTGGCAGGGATCGCGGGGAACTCCGCCCAAGAGGCCACACGCAGAGGCCCACGCTTCACTTTTTCTCCCAGTGCGTATGGGTTCCCACGAATCGTGATGCACATATCTGCGGGCTGCGCCCGATCATGCACGGCAAAGGCTTTGGGCACAACGGGTGCGAAAAACTTCGCGTGCTCGATCTCGGCATCGAGACCCTTGACCTCCTTCTTGGCCTTGACCGCAGCCTCACGCTGCGCACGGAGGGCCTTCATCCGCGCCTCGTAGCTGGCGGTGAGAGCCTCCCGGTTCGCCAACTGCTCAGGTGTTTCAGGCAACTCCGTCTTCTGCACACTGCTCCACACGCCGTTCTCCGTCTTGTAGGTGGAGTCTGTGCTGCGGAACATGCCCGCGATGGCATAGTAGTCGGTCTGTGGAATCGGATCAAACTTGTGATCGTGACACCGCACGCAGCCCAGCGTCATGCCCAGAAAAGCGGTGCCGATTTTGCTCACCTGCTGATCGATGAGATCGTGCTCCATCTTCAGCTTATCCACGGCGACGATCTCGACATCGCCAAGAACGAGGAAGCCTGTGGCGACGATGTTTGCCGCGCGTTTCTGTGGGGATGATTCCGGCAAAAGATCGCCGGCGACCTGTTCCCGAATGAACTGATCAAACGGCTTGTCCGCATTGAAGGCGTCGATCACGTAGTCGCGATAGCGCCAGGCGTGCTCCGCAAAGACACTGTTTGAGGTGCCAATCTGATCCGCATAACCCACGAGGTCCAACCAGTGGCGGGCCCAACGCTCTCCGAAGGCCTGCGACTGTAGCAGGCGGTCCACGACCTGCTCTCTCCCTTGCTGCGATCCGTCACTGGTGAAACGTACGATGTCCTGCGGCGATGGCGGGAGGCCTGTCAGATCAAGGCAGACGCGGCGTAGCCATGCGTAGTCGTCTGCATCGGGGGCGGGTGTCAGGTGCTGGGCTTCGAGTTTGGCGAGGATGAAGCGATCCATGTGCCCCAGTGGCCAATGGCTATCCTTGACCGCTGGTGGGGGCGGATTGCGCACGGGTTGAAAGGCCCAAAACTGCTTCCCAGCCTCAAGATCGATCACTCGCGGCGGTTTCGATGCCACGGCACCCAGCCGAGAATCCGGTGCGCCCATGGCAATCCACTTCTCAAAGATCTCAATCTCTCGCGCGGCCAGTTTCCCCTTTGGCGGCATCTCCATCTCAGGATTCTGATAGCGAACCGCCTCGACCAAGTGACTCTTTGAGAGATCGCCCGGCACAATCGCCGGGCCATGATCGCCGCCAACTTCCCAGCCGGACTTCAGATCGAGGGCGAGCCCGCCCTTGATCTTCTTTTCATGGGAATGGCATTCGTAGCAGCGGCTCTGCAAGAGCGGCAGCACCTGGGCATCAAAGAACGCCATCCCGTCCTCCGCATGGGCGGTGGGGAGCAGGGACAGAACGAGCAGGAAGCCTGAAACGCGGCGGGTCACTCTCAAAAGACGTTCACTGAGACGGAAAGTTTGCTTCTGAAAGCTGGCACAAGGAATGCTTTATGAAGCGGAACGTGCCCCAGCCAATGCCCGTTGGTGCCGATTCATCATGTCCATCCAAGTCGCCCTCCGCCACGTCACCCGGTACAAATATGACCGTCCAGTCAACCTGGGGCCCCATGTGGTGCGATTGCGTCCGGCACCGCATTGCCGGACCCCGGTGCTGAGCTACTCCCTGCGGGTCACGCCGGAGGATCATTTCATCAACTGGCAGCAGGACCCGCAGTCCAACTACATGGCGCGATTGGTCTTTCCCAACAAGGCGCGCGAACTGAGCGTGGAGGTGGAACTGGTGGCGGAGTTATCCGTCTATAACCCGTTTGATTTCTTCCTGGAGCCCCAGGGCGAGCACTTTCCCTTCCGCTACGATCCGGGGTTGGCGCATGAATTGGAACCCTTCCAGCGCAAGCTGCCGCTGACCCCCATGGTGCGGGACTATGTGAGGGGCCTGCGGGAACGTTTGCTGGGGGCTCGCCCAGGGCATGCGCATGCGTCCACCCCGCACTCAGAAGTCGCCACCAATACCCACCGGCACGGTATCCTGCCAGAGGCGGGGGTGTTGACGGCGGATTCTGGCGACAGCCATAAACTTCGCACGATCGACTTCCTGGTGGAGCTGAATCAGATCATTTGCGATGACATCAGTTACCTGGTGCGTCTGGACCCTGGGGTGCAGACGCCGGAGGAGACGCTGGAACTGGGGAGTGGCTCCTGCCGTGATTCCGCCTGGCTGCTGTGCCAGGTGCTGCGTCACTTCGGACTGGCATCGCGCTTTGTCAGTGGTTACCTGATCCAGCTGAAGCCAGACGTGAAGAGCCTGGATGGCCCATCAGGTGCGGAGGAGGACTTTACGGATCTCCATGCCTGGACGGAGGTGTATCTGCCCGGTGCGGGCTGGATTGGTCTGGACCCCACCTCTGGATTGATGGCCGGTGAAGGCCACCTGCCGCTGGCGGGAACGCCTGATCCACAGAGTGCCGCGCCGATCACTGGGGCGCTGGATGAATGCGAGGTCACTTTTGAATTCGAGATGAAGGTGACCCGCGTGCTGGAGACGCCACGCGTCACCAAGCCCTACACCCCAGAGCAGTGGGCGGAGATGGACGCTCTCGGCCACAAGGTGGATGAGGTCCTGGAGGCAAATGATGCGCGCCTGACGATGGGTGGCGAGCCAACGTTTGTATCCATTGACGACATGGACGGCGAGGAATGGAACACTGCTGCGGTAGGCCCCACGAAGAGGGTGCTTTCCGGGGAACTGCTGCGTCGATTGCAGAAAAAATTCGCCCCCGGTGGTCTGCTATTTTTTGGACAGGGAAAGTGGTATCCGGGCGAGTCCCTACCCCGCTGGTCGCTGGCCTGCTACTGGCGTAAGGACGGCATCCCCATGTGGAAGAACATGGCGCTGATCGCCGATGAATCGAAGAATCTAGGCTACACGACGGCGGATGCGAGGAGGTTCGGCCTGGCCTTGGCGGCAGCCCTCAGTGTTGACTCCAATCACCTGATCCCGGCCTTTGAAGACGCCTTTTACTACCTGTGGAAGGAGCGTCGTCTCCCCATCAACGTCGATCCCTTTGAATCCAATCTGAAAAACAAGGAGGATCGTGAGCGGCTCGCGCGCATTTTCAGCCAAGGGCTGGATAAGGTCATCGGCTACACGCTGCCCCTGAAGCGCGATTGGGTGCGGGGGGAGCTGCGGTGGGTGAGTGGCTCCTGGTTCCTGCGGGACGAACGCATGTACCTGATTCCAGGCGATTCCCCCATCGGGCTGCGCCTGCCATTGGATTCGACCCCATGGGTGAAGGAGACAGATTTCCCCTGGGTGCATCCGCCGGACCCGCTCACGGACTGGGGCCCACTGCCGCCGCGTTCAGAAAGTCGCCAGCATTTCCTGCAGGCAGTGGCTGATTGGCTCCAGGAGATCCCTGATCGGTTTCTGACCTCGCACATGATCAAAGACGGCCTCCAGGCGGGTCAGGGCGTGCCTCAACCTCGCCCGCTGACGGCCCCTGAGGAGTCGCAGGAACCGACACCTCAAAAAGGCCAGTCAGCCTCCTGGATCATCCGCACCGCGCTGTGCGTGGAGGCCCGCCAAGGGCGGGTGCACATTTTTTTACCCCCCGTGGAGCACACGGAGGACTTCTTGGACTTGGTTGCCGCGATTGAGGACACTGCCGCTGCACTGGAGATGCCCATCATCCTTGAAGGCACCCCACCCCCGTATGACCCACGTCTGCGAGTGCTGAAAATCACGCCCGACCCAGGCGTGATCGAGGTGAACCTGCAGCCCGCCGCTTCGTGGGAAGAACTGGTACACACCACCACCACGCTCTATGCAGAGGCGCGGCTATCACGGCTCGGGACGGAGAAATTCATGCTCGACGGTCGCCATACTGGCACGGGCGGGGGAAATCACATCGTTGTCGGCGGGGAGACGCCGGCAGACTCGCCCCTCCTGCGGCGCCCTCACCTGTTGCGATCGCTCCTGGCTTTCTGGCATAATCACCCCTCGCTGAGTTTCCTCTTCAGCGGGCTGTTCATCGGCCCCACCAGCCAACATCCGCGCGTGGACGAGGCCCGCCACGATCAGTTGCACGAGTTGGAACTGGCCTTCCGCCAAATCCCGGATCATACGGACGTGCCGCCATGGTTGGTGGACCGAATCTTCCGGAATCTCCTCGTGGACTCCACCGGCAATACCCACCGCACCGAGTTCTGCATTGATAAGCTTTTCTCTCCAGACAGCAGCACCGGGCGTCTGGGTCTCCTGGAACTGCGTTCCTTTGAAATGCCACCTCATGCGGAGATGAGCCTGGCACAGCACCTGCTGCTGCGCGCAGCGATTGCGAGGTTCTGGACACAGCCCTATCAGCATGATCTGATCCGCTGGGGGACATCGCTGCATGATCGCTTTATGCTGCCGCACTTTGTTTGGCAAGATCTCGAAGATGCTCTGGCAGAAATGACGGAGGCTGGCTACCCCATGAAATTGGAGTGGTTCGCCCCGCACCTAGAATTCCGCTTTCCTGCCATCGGCCAGATCGTGCATCGCGGGATCGAAGTGGATATCCGCACCGCCCTGGAACCCTGGCATGTGCTCGGGGAGGATAGCTCCGGCGGGGGTACTGTGCGCTTTGTCGATAGCTCGTTGGAGCGCGTCCAGGTTCGCACCCGTGGGCTGACAGGTGGTCGCTTTCTCGTTGCCTGCAATGGTGTGCAGGTGCCTCTGCATCCTACGGGAGTGAAGGGGGAATTTGTGGCCGGGGTCCGCTACCGCGCCTGGCAGCCGCCAAACTGCCTGCAACCCACCATCGGTGTGCATTCGCCACTGACCTTTGATCTGGTGGATACCTGGAATGGCCGCAGTCTCGGCGGCTGCACCTACCACGTCGCCCACCCTGGTGGTCGCAGCCACGAGACGTTCCCAGTCAATTCCTTTGAGGCTGAGAGCCGCCGCCTCTCGCGCTTCTTCCCCAATGGGCACACGCCCGGGCCTCTCTCCGTTGCCCCCACCCCGCCCAACGCAGAATTCCCACTCACACTGGACTTGCGTAAAGCCTAACAACAAGGCAAGAAGGAGGGCCGACTTGTTTGGGTAAAAAGCCACGCATGCAAAACGCCACCGCCCCCATCCCCGCATCGCTCGTCGCGTCCGGGTTGAGCGCGGGCGCGTCGTCTGCTTTGCTACAGGGCTATCGCCCACTCCCAGGGACATATGATGAGATGCTGCTACCGAGCGGTGAACTGCGCCCCCACTGGCGCACCTTTGGGGACCTGCTCTCCCAGTGCAACCCGCAGGATATCCAGGCAAGGAACGAGACAGCCCAACGCCTGCTCCATGATCACGGCGTCACCTATAACATCTATGATGACGCTGTGGGCACCAGCAGACCCTGGTCGCTGGACCTGATCCCGCACATCGTGGCAGCTGGTGAGGCCGAGAAGATTGCGCAGGGGATCGATCAGCGCAGCCGACTGCTGGAGGCAATCCTCAGCGATCTCTACGGCAACCAACGTATCATCAAAGAGGGCTGGCTGCCTTCCGCCCTCGTTCATGCAAACCCCGGTTTTTTGCGCCCACTGGTCGGCCTCACGCCGCCGAGTTCTCGCTTTCTCCACATTGTCGGCTGCGACCTCGTGCGCACAGACGATGGCGGCTGGCGAGTGCTGGCGGATCGCGCCCAGGTGCCCGGCGGACAAGGCTAC
>CAZCAL010000003.1:18696-25054 GCA_964496625.1 uncultured Verrucomicrobiaceae bacterium
CAAGGCTACGCCCTGGAGAATCGCATCATCCTTTCCAACGTCTTTCCCGAGGAGTTCAATGCCTCACGGGTGCAGCGCCTAGCCGCCTACTTCGATGCGGAGCGCGATGCACTGCGATCCGTCGCACCGGGGAGACGCGCTGCGCCCACCATCGTCATGCTGACGCCAGGACCGATGGACGAGACTTATTTCGAGCACGCCTTCAAGGCACGCTATCTCGGATTCCCGCTCGCCATGAGCGCAGATTTGACCGTTCGTGATCGTCGGGTGCATCTGAAAACCCTCGAGGGCCTGCGTCGCGTCGATGTGGTCGTGCGCAGGCTAGATGACCTGAACTGCGATTCTCTGGAATTAAATTCGGGTGCTGGGCTCGGCATCCCTGGCCTGATCGAGGCCTGGCGTAGTGGCAGCGTCGCGCTCTGCAACGGCCTCGGCACAGGGTTGGTGGAGACACCGGCCTTCCATCCATTTTTGCCGGGCCTCTGCCGTCATCTGTTAGGGGAAGACCTGCGTCTTCCCTGCGTGCCCACTTGGTGGTGTGGGCAACAGCGGCAGCTGAACATGGTGCTGGCAGACCCGCAGAAGTGGGTGCTGAAGGAGGCCTTCGTCCGCGGGGCGCGCGATCCGATCTTTCTCGGCAAAATGGATGCAGCTGCCCGTGCTGCCGCGCTGGAACGCCTGAAGGCGGAACCACATCGCTGGGTCGCCCAAGAACTGCTGCGCCTCTCCAGCACCCCGACCTGGACGGGCGAACGTCTGGAGCCACGATCTCTTGTTTGGCGGACATTTTCCCTTTACCGAGGCGGCAGCTACACCACGATGCCAGGGGGGCTCAGCCGTGTCAGCCCCAACACCGACGGTCGTGTCGTCACGATGCGCTCCGGCGGGATTAGCAAGGACACCTGGGTACTTTCAGAAGGTCCCGTCAACCATCGCCCCATCACTCAAAGCCAACCCATCATCATCCGGCCAGCCCGTCCACCGAGTGCTGTGCCAAGCCGGGTGGCGGATCACCTCTTCTGGCTTGGTCGCTATGCGGAACGCTTGGAGCAAACGATCCGGCTGCTCCGCACGACGCTGAATCGAGTTAGCGGTGAGGGCACAGAACTCCAAACTCGCGAGTTGCAGAGCTGCGCTGCCCTCATGAAAGAGACTGGCCTCATTTCCGCAAAACTGCAGACGGCAGATCTTAGACCCAGCATCCAAGCACTCATCACCGATCCGAAAAACGAAATCGGCGTACTGCGTCTCGTGAACTCCGTACGCTACAACGCTGCGGCGGCACGGGATCGCTTGTCAGACGATACTTGGAGACTCTTCAATAAGTTGGAGTCCGACGCCAAAATGCCTGTTGAACCCTTCAAGGTGTCCAAGGCTTTATTGAGCCTCGACACCTTGATTCTCACTCTCGCGGCCTTTAGCGGGATGCAGACAGAAAACATGACCCATGGACATGGATGGCGATTTTTGGAGATCGGGCGACGCATCGAGCGAGCAGTTTTCATCACGCCTCTCATCAAAACGGCAGCCCTCGCCTCAGGAGCGGGCGATGATTCCGTGCTCGGACCGCTTTTGGAAATCTGCGATAGCACGATGACTTACCGCAGACTGCACTTCGCACGTCCGCAATTGGTCCAGACCGCTTATCTGCTGCTGCAAGATCCCTCGAACCCGCGCTCCGTCGCCTACCAATTGGAACGGCTCATTGATCAAATCGCAAAACTACCGGTCGATCCACAGCGCGGCAGCGAGACCAATCAGGTCAGCCGGATGCAGCAAGTCATAGACGTGGTAAAGGGCCCCAATCTCCCGGCCTGGGCCGCTGCCGAACACCTGGCGATAGCAGCGCTTCCCGATGTCTGCACGGAGACGGTGGAAAAGCTCGAAGCCCTCTCCGGCACGATCACGGAAAACTATTTCAGCCACGCCGTCCGCAAAGTCCGCTGACCATGCGCTACCACATTATCCACCGCACTACCTACACCTACGACAGCCCCGTCACGGTGTCGCATTACTTGGCGCGTCTCCTGCCGAGACCCCTCGCCAATCAGGAATGCCCGTGGCATGAACTCCTGATCCGGCCAGAACCAATCGAACGATCCCTGCGCACGGATTACTTTGGGAATCACTCGGTTTATTTCGAGATCGAAGGCGCGCATCAACAACTGGAGGTCATCGCCCGCAGTCTCGTGGATGTCCACCCGGCGGATCCCATCGACCCCGCACAAACTCCAGCGTGGGAGGTGATCCGCGACCAGTTCATCGCAGATCAAGCGGGGGTCGATTACTCGCCAGCGGAGTTCCGATTCAGCTCCCCTCTCATCCAGACCAGTCGCGTCTTCGCCGACTACGCGCTACCCTCGTTCCCCGCAGCCCAGCCCATCGCCAAAGGGATTCTCTCCCTGAATAAACGCATCAACACCGATTTCATCTTCGATCCCACCGCAACTGATCACGCAACACCAATCACGAAAGTGATGGAGAAACGGCGCGGAGTTTGCCAAGACTTCGCCCAGGTAATGATCGCCTGCCTGCGTTCCATCGGCTTGCCTGCGCGATACGTTAGCGGCTACCTCGAGACTCGCCCACCGCCAGGGCAACCCAGACTGGTCGGTGCAGACGCATCCCACGCATGGGTCTCTGCCTGGTGTGGCACCAAGCTCGGTTGGCTGGACGCAGACCCCACGAACGATGTTCTCCCCTCGGATCGTCACATCACCGCGGCCTGGGGTCGAGATTTTAGCGACGTCAGTCCCCTCCGTGGGGTCACCTTAGGTGCAGGCGAACAACGGCTCCAGGTTGCCGTGGATGTGCTGCCGACAGAGGAGAGTTAAGTACGTCGGACGGCGACCACCTCCACCTCATAGCGCAGGGTGGGCGGCAGACAGTTTGTGATCGTCGTCCGCGCAGGACAAGGCGCACTGAAATACTCGCGATAAAGCTGGTTGTACAGCGCCAAGTCTTCCGCATCGCGCACAAAATTCCGCGTCTGCACGACATGCGCCAGATCGCTGTCCGCGGCCTCCAAGACGCGTCGAACGTTTTCGATGGAGCGTCGAAATTCCCCTTCAAACGTATCGCTGATGATCTTCCCCTCCAGATCCACCGAGGCCTGGCCAGAGACAAAAATCAGATCCCCGACGACCACGCACGGGCTGAAGGGCAGATGCGAAGTGGGTGTATCGGGAAGCTGTGGGTAGGAGACAAGAGGGTGATTCATGAGTACGATCAGACCTACGGCCTAACGGCACCCACTTCATCAATCAAGCGATCAACTCTGGAATCGGTCGCCCATGATTCACGATGGGCACTGGGCGCCCATTGAAGTCGTTGAGCGTGATCTTCCCGGCATCGATGCCCAAGTGGTGATAGATGGTCGCCAAAAAGTCCCCAGGACCGCATGGCCGTTCGATGACATCCTCACCACGCTTGTCCGTGGCACCAATCAATCCACCCGTCTGGATGCCACCGCCGGCCCAGATATTGGTGAACGCACGCGGCCAGTGATCACGCCCCGGCTGGAGGGTGCCCGCAGGCGCGCTGGCATCTCCCGCCCCTGTGCTACGATCAAAGCTTATCTTTGGCGTTCGCCCAAACTCACCCGTCACAACAACAAGGACTCTCTTGCTAAGCCCACGAGCATAGACATCCTCAATCAAGGCAGACACAGCCCGGTCAAAGGTGGGCATCCTGAATCGCAATGCCTCAAACTGGTGCTGATTCACTGCATGATCATCCCAGTTATTCACACGCCCACAGAGAGGGCCACTCAGACTGCTCGTCACGATTTCGACACCCGCTTCGACCAAACGACGCGCCAGAAGCAGTTGTTGTCCCCAGCGATTCCGCCCATACCGATCCCGCGTCGCCGCGTCTTCCTTACCCAGATCAAAAGCGTCGCGAGTCTGCGGATTCGTCAGTAGAGTCACAGCCTGTCCCTCAAATTCATCCAGCGCACCCAGTTCACCTTCCCGATCAAACGCACGCTCCATCTTGTCCAGGCTCTTGCGCAGCGCCACACGATCGCTCAATCGGCGAGCCTCCGATTCGTCTGACAACCCAATGTTTGGCACCTGGAAGGTCGGGCGGTTTGGATCATCGCTCACTGCGAAGGGTGCATACGCATCGCCCAAATACGCCGGACTCGAATACTCCGGCGAGGCCGCAGGCACCCCGATATAGTTCGGCAGAGGATTGGAACGACCACCGGCTTTGGCGCGCAGGTAGTTCGCCACAGCCATCCAATCAGGCAGGCGAGGTTTGGGTTTATCCCGTGTATCGGAATCACCTGAGAACATCTGCATCGTCCCCGCCGGATGCCCGCCCGCTGATTGGTTCATGGACCGCAGAACCGTAAATTTATCCGCGATCTTCGCATGCATCGGCAGCAACTCCGTGAAAATCGTGCCGGGCACCTTCGTGCTGATCGTCTTGAAAGGGCCGCGGTATTCACTGCCGATCTCCGGCTTCGGATCAAACGTATCGACGTGCGATTGACCACCTGGCAGCCACACCATGATCACTGCCGTCTTCTCACCCTTCGGCTTCAGAGCATTTTCCGCCCGCAGCCGCAACAACCCAGGCAAACCCAGGGAAGCAAACCCCGTCAGACCAATCTGCATAAATCCACGCCGCGACAGCGGGCCAGCGCAACGAGCAACAGAGGGAGAATCAAAGATGGAAGACATGCGCTGAAACCTACGCTGCATCGGAACAGAGTTTATCGCCCCTTGGCATTGAGGAATACGCTCCTCCAGCCCGGCGGCTGCGTGGCAGCCAATCCGATGATCCAGAATTAGGCATTAGAACTGAAAACCATTCGACTGCCTATCCGTCTCCGTTCATTTCCTGACCACCCAGCACCTCATCAAGCCGCATGAAGACCTCTGGTTTGGCGGAGATGCGAATCTTGATCACCTCTAGACAAGCCTCAACGATCCCTCAAGGATTCTAAACCGGCTTCAGGACACTCTTCACCACCTCGCCCTTGTGCATCTTTTCAAAGGCTTCGTGCCATTCGGTGACGAGCCAGACGCCGCCGATGATGGGTTTGACATCAAATTGGCCGCTGCTGAGCAGGGCGATGACGCGCTCCCAGATCGGCCAGTTGTGAGAGAAGCTGCCCTGGAGGGTAATGTTCTTTTGCACCAATGGATCCAGGTTGAAACCCAGCGGCTGCGGCCCCCAACCGACCTTGCTGATCCAGCCCGCAGGGCGGACGATATCGAGCGCAATCTTGAGCGTGACGCTGGCACCAGCGGCGTCGATGACACCATCGCAGCCAAGGCCATCGCGCTCCAGCGCCCAAGGTTTGGCATCACCAATGATGACTTCACAACCATAGTGTTTGCGCGCAAGCTCGAGACGATGCGCATCCTGCGGCAGCCCGACGATAGCGACTTGAGCACCACACTGCCGCGCCATGGCAGCGCAGAGGATGCCAATGGTGCCAGGACCGAGCACGACGACGCGGTCGCCGGGCTCAATGCGGGCGTTTTTCACCACCGCATTGTAGGCGACACAGCAGGGCTCAGTCAGGCAGGCTTGCTCAAAGGGAAGCTGATCTGGCACATGATGGAGGATGCGGCTGGGAACGCGCACATACTTCGTCATCGCCCCGTTCACGCCATAACCGAAGCCCTTGCGGGTCGGATCCAGATTATAGAGTCCCCGTTTGGTCATCGGGTTATCGTGGGAAATGATGGCAGCCGTTTCGGACACGACTCGGTCGCCCTCCTTCCATCCGTCCACTTCTCGACCCACTTCGACGATGTGCCCGCCAAATTCATGCCCAAGAACGACGGGATAATTCACTGGCCAGGAGTGGTCCGCCGTCCACTGATGCAAATCGGAGCCGCAAACACCAACGTTCGCGACCTCAAGGAGGACATCCTCTGCCCCGATGGAAGGTTTTTCGATTTCACGGATTTCGACGGAGCCTTTTTCAGGGGCGTAGTTGACGACGGCGGCGGATTTCATGGTGGTAAAAGATGAAGCAATCCTGCGAAAGAGTCACGACAAAGAATGAGCGAAATGCGACAGGCTCAGGGCATCACTTGGTTTTGGGTTCCTCTGGCTCCATCACCACGCGGAAGCCAAAGCTGGCATCAGTCGCCTGGGGGTTCGCACCCTTGCGATTGGCGGCCCACAGAACATCCGCTTTAGCGTCCTGCCAAGAGCCGCCACGCAGCACTCGCTGTGCATTGAGCTTGTTAAGCCATTCAGACACCCATTCCCACACGTTTCCACCCAGATCGTAGAGGCCGAAGGCGTTGGGCGGGCCGCTCATCACGGGCGCGCTGGCGGCATGGCCATCGTTGTAACCCGCGATCCAGGGTTTGCCCGGCAGCACCTGGTG
>CAZCAL010000003.1:25064-31882 GCA_964496625.1 uncultured Verrucomicrobiaceae bacterium
AACTCCACACGGCCCACGTCGCCCTTCTGCTGCGGCACCATGTTTGAATCGGCGTGTTCCGCCTCGCCCAAGCCTACGGCCACGCTCCATTCGCGGTCCGTGGGCAGCCGGTAGCGGCGGTTTTCCTTGCGGCTCAGCCAGTGGCAGAAGCGGGCTGCCTCCTCCCAGCTCACGCCCGCCATGGGATGATCGTCTGCCGCCACCGCGAACAATGCGTCCCTGCCCGGCTCGATACGAACCCGCTCTGGACCGGGGACCTCCCGCGCGAAGGTCGCGTAGTCCTGCTGCCGGGTCTCGTGGATGCAGTAGAGGACGGCGCTTCCCGGCACGGGGATGAACTTCATGCCCAGGCTGTTGGTCACGCTGCGCCGGGCCACTTCCTCCGGCGGCAAGGGCTGCGGAAAGGGTGCCAGCGGCAGCGGATTCGCGTGCCGGTAAACTGGAGGAGCCGCCGGCGGTGGCGGCACAAACACAGGCGCGATGGCAGGGCGTTTCCGCTCCAGCACGCAGCGGAATCCAGCGGTGTAAGGGTGCTCCGTCGGCATCTGGCTGCTTCGGTGGGAGGTGAGCAGTGCGTCGCGCGCCGAGAGCAGGAAGCTCGGGCCGCGGATCACGCGTCGCTGGTGGGTGTCGTCCAGCCAGTCCTCGCACCATTCCGCACTGTTTCCGCCCATGTCATGCAGACCGAGGGCGTTGGGCTTGAAACTCATGACCGGCGCGGTCGTGACGAAGTCGTCTTTGAAGCCCTCCAGCCAGGGCACATCGGGAAACTTCTGGTGAAAGGCGGCGTCGGCCAGATTGCCAGGCCGGTCCTCGCTGCGGGGCGGAAAATCGCCGCCCCAGGGGAAGTGATTGTCGTTCTTGCCCGAAAGCGAGGCTGGTGTCGTGCCGGGCGGGCGGTCCTCATTCAAGCCGCTGGCGATGCTCCACTCCGCATCCGTGGGCAGGCGGTAGGTCCAGCCCTCCCGATGGCTGAGCCAGGTGCAGAAGGACTGCGCCTCCTTCCAGCTCACGCCCATCACGGGAAACCCATCCTTTTGGCCACAGAACACTAGGCCGCTCTGGGGAGTGGCAAAGAAGGCCTTCTTCCAATGCACATCCAGACGGGGCGCATCATTCGCAAACGCAGTGTATTCCTGCCATCGGGTTTCGTGAATGCAAAACAGCACGTCTGTGCCGGGCACAGGGACGAACTTCATGCCCAGGCTGTTGGTGTAGGAGCCGTCCGCTGCCAGCATCACCTCGTCAGGAGCCTTCTGCTGGAAGAACCGGAGCACACTGAGCACCGCCATGCTTGCGGCGAGGCCGAGAGCGGCGGCGGTGCAGGCGGTGCGATGCCGTTTGATCCAGCGGCTGGCGGCATAGGTGGCGCTCGGCGGCCGCGCGAGCACGCGCTGACTGTCTAGGTGACGCTGAACGTCGGCCGCGAGTTCGGCGGCGCTGGTGTAGCGGCGCTGGCGGTCCTTTTCTAGCGCCCGCATGGTGATCCAGTCCAGGTCGGCAGGGAGCACAGACAAGCGAGTTTTTGGCTCCGTGGTGTGTTTGTGTGCAGCGGTGGTGCGCCGTCGCACTCTTGTGCTGGGGCGCTCCGGGGTGGTTTCCAGCAGCAACCGCTTCATCGCGACGATGCCTCCGGCCTGGACGGTGCCGGTGTCGAAGGGCATCTCGCCAGTCAGCAGTTCATAGAGCAGGATGCCCAGCGCATAGACATCTGCCCGCCCGTCCAGTTCCCCGGTGCCCCCGATCTGTTCGGGCGACATGTAGAGCGGTGTGCCGACCATCTGATCGCCCTGGGTCAGCGTGGTCAGGTCGTCAAGGGTGCTGGCGTGGAGGGCCTTGGCGATGCCAAAGTCGATGATCTTCGGGACAGGTCGGCCGTCGATTTCGGTCACCAGAATGTTGGTTGGCTTCAGGTCGCGGTGCAGGATGCCACGGTCGTGCGCGTGCTGCACGGCCTTGCAGACCTGGATGAAAAGCCGCAGCCGATCAGGCAGCGGGGCGTTGTGAGCGTCGCACCAATGCGTGATCGGGCCGCCACGCACGAGTTCCATCGCGAAGTAGGGCCGACCATCGGGGCTGACACCCGCATCCAGCATGGTGGTGATGTTTGGGTGGTCCAAGGCGGCCAGCGTCTGACGCTCCTGGTCGAAGCGGCGCAGCACCTGTGTCGTGTCCATGCCCAGCTTGATGACCTTCAGCGCCACCTCGCGTCGCACCACCTCCGTCTGCTCCGCACGCCACACATTGCCGAAGCCCCCCTTGCCCAGCACCTCACACAGGACGTAGGAGCCGATGTGATCGCCGGCAATCTCGACCTCCGGCGGTCGGTTGGGGGGTAGCGGGGAAGAAGGATCAAACGCCATTGAAAAGGAGACCGTTGAAGGAGATGTCAGGGCAGCAGCACGCAGCGGAAACCCGTTTGCGCATCACGAGTTTCGGGGGCCTGTGGCTGGCGGTAGGAGGAGAGTGTCTTTGAGATGTCCGCCACGGTCCACGAGGCTCCGCGCAGCGCGCGTTGTTTCTGTTTGTGATTGAACCAGTCGGCAGTCCACTCCCAGACGTTCCCGCCGATGTCATAGAGACCGGCACGATTTGGTGCGGCGCTCATCACCAGCGCGGTCGTGGGGAAGCCGTCATCATAGCCCACCACATACTCGGCACCTGTAGCTGGTTCGGGTACCTTCGTCTGGCGGCTCACATCGCTGTAGTTCCCGGCGCGCCACTGCGGCGGCCAGACGTTTCCCCAGGGATAGGCCCGCGAGTCCTTGTTCACGCTTTCCGGCGTGGTATCCTGCGCCCAGTCTTCCTCCTGACCGACCAGAGCGGCGAAACTCCACTCCTTGTCCGTGGGCAGACGGTAGGTCCTGCCTTCTTTTCGACTGAGCCACTGACAGAAGGCCTGCGCCTCTTCCCAGTTCACCCAGGTCACTGGATGATCGTCGGCCTTCTCCGTCAAGGTGAAGCCCTCGGCGCGCTGGTCTTTCCACCGTTCATTGATGCCGGGCACTGCCGCAGCGTAGGCTGCATAATCTCGGAAGCGCGTTTCATGCAGGCAGAACATCACGTCCGTGCCTGCCACCGGGATGAATTTCATGCCCAGACTGTTGGTAAAGCCTTCCTTCGCCGCTTCGGCTTGGTCCAGAGTGATGGGGTAGCGTGTCGGCGACTCTGCAACGGCAGCCAGCTTCGGTTTGGAAGCGAAACTCGGCGCAGGCGGGCGCAGGGTGGCCATGATCACTCCCGTGCCAATCACCGCGCCCAGGCAGGAGGCCATGAGCGGCTTCCGGTGGCGCCGCGCCCAGCGGCTGACCGCATAGGTGAGGCGCGGCCCGCGAGCCAGCACCGGTTCTCCCTCCAGGTAGCGCTGCACGTCCGCCGCAAACTCCGCCGCTGAGGGGTAACGCCGCGCACGATCCTTCTCCAGCGCCCGCATGGTGATCCAATCCAGATCGGCGGGCAGCGTGGAGAGACGCGCGCGGAACCTGGACGTGGCCAGCGTTTGCGTGGTGGTCTTGCGCCGGAGGCGTGTGCTGGGGCGCTCCGGCACCGTTTCCAGCGCCAGCCGCTTCAATTCTTCAATGCCAAAGGCAGCACCCATGGCAGTGGTGTCAAAGGGCAGCAGACCGGTTAGCAGTTCGTAGAGCAGCATCCCCAGCGCATAGACATCGCTGCGCGCGTCCAGTTCTCTGACGCTCTGAATTTGCTCTGGAGACATGTAGATCGGCGTTCCGACCACCTGGTCGGCCTGTGTGAGCATGGTTAGTTCTTCAGGACTGGCGTTGATCGCCTTGGCGATGCCGAAATCGATGACCTTTGTCTCCGGTTGGCCGTCGATCACTGTGACCATGACGTTGCTCGGTTTCAAATCGCGATGCAGGATGCCTTTTTCATGCGCATGATGCACCGCCTGACAGACCTGGATGAAAAGTCGCAGTCGCTCATGCAGCGTGGCTTCATGTGTCTCGCACCATTTTGTGATTGCACCACCGCGCACCAACTCCATGGCAAAGTAGGGTCGGCCATTTGGCCCAACGCCGGCATCTAGCATGGTAGCGATGTTCGGGTGATCGAGGCTCGCCAGCGCCTGACGCTCCTGGTTGAAACGTCCGAGCACCTGCGCGGTGTCCATGCCCAGCTTGATCACCTTCACCGCCACCTCGCGCTTTACCACCTCCGTCTGTTCCGCGCGCCAGACGTTGCCGAAGCCGCCTTCGCCCAGCATTTCGCACAAGCGGTAGGGCCCGATGCTGTCGCCCTCATGCTCCGTGCCGGAGATCCCTTGATTCAACAAGTCACCCAGGATACGACCCGCATTGGCGCACAGCAGTTCCTCTGGGGAGGGAGCCTCGACATGAACAGTCGGGTCAGAATCGTCAGGACTGTGAGGGACGGGTGCCGAGGACATTACGGTTTTGATAGTGGATAGTGGTCGATCTCCAGCCCACCGAGGCCTGGCGGCAACGTCTGTCGTTTCACAGAAACTTTCTTACCTTCTTCCCAAGCCGCCGTCCAAAAGGCCAGTTCAGCCGGAGCAGGCGTTTCGGGGCGGTCTTTTTTCACTGCCTTCCAACAAAAGAGCACCAAGCCTGCGACATGACCCGTGACCTCTGGATCAGCCTGCTTTTCTGCCTTTACCTCCCGCCACATGCGTTGCGCTAGTTCCAAAGCCTCATCCATCCGGCCTTGGTCCTGCCGCAGCGTACACATTTCTTCCAGGTCATCCAAGAGGTCCTTGTAATTGGCACGGCTGATCCGAACCTGCTCAATGTGCTCTTGATAGGCTGCGTAGGCGGCTTCGAGGTGGCCAGCACTACGCTGGCAGACTGCCAGGACTTCCAAGCTTTTCAGCAAGTGCCCGCTGTTGCCCAGATCACTTGCGATGCCCCGCGCCTCTTGAGCATGAAGGATGGCGGAATCGTGACGTTTTGCAGCGCTTTCACTTGTAGCCAGCGCCATCAGGGCAAGAACCAAGTCGCTGCGGCTCGGCTCGCTGCCTTTGCTGCCGGGTAGGGCAGCTACAATCTCTCTGGCTAGGCTCTCCGCCTCCTGAGCATGGGCCACGGCTTCGGAGTTTTGCTGCGCATCTTTTTCGAAATACACCAATTCGATCAACTTCGGAATCAGCTCGCGTGAATGATCCCCAGACTTGACTTTAATCTGCGCGACTTGCTCTCTCAAGAGGTCAGCTCCGCGTGCGAACTCTTGTTGACTCCACAGCAGGTGCAAGAGTCTCTTGTCAACGTCTGCCAACCGCTGCATATCCCCGGCGGCGATGAGCGTGACCCGGCACTGCTCTAGCCGCGCCTCTGCATCGGCATACCGGCCAGCCAAATCGAGCGCCTCAATGCAGCTTAGCTGGATAGTGACAAGGCTGCGGGCCGTCATTTTCTTCACCGAGGCTTCCTTGAGGTAAGCATCAGCAGCGGCTAACGCCTTGGATGGATACTTCAGTTTGGTCCAAGCCCTCACAATCTGACGCTGGACATCAAACCAAAACTTGCTGCCATGCCCGCCCACGGCATCGACACGTCGCAGCAGATCTTCCAATAAATCAGGCCCAGTTGCCCGAGCACCAAAATCAATAACCATCTGGATGTATTTTAATTCAGCCTGAAATGCGGGATCACTGTCAGGGCCATGCAGCCGGGCGAGTTCTCTGGCCTTGGACAAGGCCAGAGGGATGGCTAGCTTGGATTCCCCAATACTGGAATAGAGGCTTTCAATCTTTCCTAGCAAATCGATCCGCAGTGCAGGGTCCGTGCTGAGCTTCAATATCTCCCTATCGCTGTCCGCCAGCGCGGCTTTCAGCGCTTCGGGATTGCGCCCTCGCCCCACTTCCTGGCTGATGCGGTCCAGCAGGCCGGTCACGAAGGCAGCCGTCTGCTGGCTCTGCAGATGCTTGAGCTTGGCTTGCTTTTGCGCCTGCCTAGCCATCTCAGCGTCCGCTTCTGCCTGGTGCTGCGCCTGTCTCGCGATCTGCGCCTGCCAGAAAGCCACCGCGCTACCGCCGACCGTGGCACAGACAATGAGGCAACCAGCCACTGCTGCTGCGCGATGGCGCCTGATCCAGCGGCTGGTGACATAGGCAAAACTCGGTGGGCACGCAAGAACGGGCTCATTGTTGAGAAATCTCTGAAGGTCAGCGGCGAGTTCGGCTACGGTCTGGTAACGGCGTGCACAATCCTTTTCGAGTGCCCGCAGGATGATCCAGTCCAAATCCGATGAGAAACTGATATTCTGGGATCGGCGGGGCTTTTCGACGGATACCTGACTTCTGTGGCGTATCAAGGAGCTCGGCCGCAGCGGAGTCGTTTGCCGCACGAGACGCCGCATTTCGTGGGTGCTGGCGGTCAGGCCAAAGGGTAAACTTCCCGTCATCAGCTCGTAAAGCAGCACGCCGAGAGAGTAAATATCGGTGCGTGTGTCAATGACCGAGCTTTCCTCCATCTGCTCGGGCGACATATAGCTCGGCGTGCCAATGATCTGGTTCGCCTGTGTGAGCTCGGTGTGGGAATCCTGCTCGTTGGCGCGGAGGGCCTTTGCAATGCCGAAGTCAATAACCTTGGGAGTAGGCACCTTATCGATCTGTGTGACAAGGATGTTGGAAGGTTTGAGGTCGCGATGGATGATGCCCTTTTGATGGGCGCTCTGCACCGCGAGGCACACGCAGATCAGCAGGCGAAGACGCTCCTGGACGGAGGAGGAATGTTCGGCGCACCAATGGGTGATTTGCGTGCCTTTGACCAACTCCATCGCAAAATACGGGCGGCCATCCTGGCTGGCACCTGCGGGAATAAACGAGGCGACGTTAGGATGAT
>CAZCAL010000004.1:0-4518 GCA_964496625.1 uncultured Verrucomicrobiaceae bacterium
CATCACGCATTCGAGATCGATGCTTTGCATCGGCGACCACGTCTCGCCATCGTCGAGCGAGAACGAGCGCTGCATGGTGCCGTTGTCCGGCTGTCGCGTGCCGCCGGGGCCTTGACCCGCGAAGACAAACAGGCGCGTCACGCCCTGTGGATCGGTCAGTCGATACAGCGCGGGGCAGTTGCGCGTCGTCGTCCAGTTCGGCGGCACTGGCAGCAACTCCCCCCAAGTCTTTCCACCATCATCGCTGCGCTTCATCGGCCCGCAGGGTCCACCGTGTCCCTGCGTCCACACGCAGAACATCGTCTTCCCATCCGGCAGCAGCAGCGTCGTCGGATGCCCCTGATAAATATCCTCCGTCCCCTGAGCGATAACCACCTGGCGTGAGGTGTCTTGGGACAAGTCCAATATCGGCAACGTCGCCTCGGCCCATGCGAGACTCACGGAGAACAATGCAATGATGAAAAGAGAGGTGCTCTTGATCGGTTTCACGCCTTAAAGACGTTGGGCGTAAGGGTCGGTTATCTGGTAAGTTCTCAAGACCACGTGCTGTTCCCCGATTCTCACGCCTCGTCTAGCGCTGGATTGAATTGGTTCACGCAATCATGCGTGCCATCGTCGCATCGTCCACCGGTGCGCAAGAACGGTACCCCTCGCCATGCTCAGGCAAAGCACCCAAAAACGAGGATCGATCCTCAGCAGTGCGGAAATCGAGACCGATCAGAGCACGGCCAATTCTTTCCCCTGACTGGCGGTAGTTAAAGTAACAAAGGCTGGCGCGATCACGGATCAACTGAGAGAGGAAGTCGTGCAGAGCCCCTGCACGCTCATAAAAATCCAAACGTAAAAACAGAGGATGCGAAAGCAGATCCCCGCGCAATGAAATGGCGCGGAAAGTCACGTCGACCGCACCCGTGAGATCATCCCAGCGATAACCACCCGCCGCCAATCGCGCTGGCAACGACAGGAGCTTTTCTTCCGTCTCTGAGGTCACGGTAAAGACCGGATAGGCTTGCTCCAGCGAATGCAATCCATACTGGAAGTCGGCAATGTTGAGCCCCTCAAAGCAGGAGTCCAACAGGGCGAGCATCGCACCCGGACGCTCAGGAATAGGCACACGCAAGGTGCGGGAGGCCGCATTGATAGAACCTGCGGATTGGGCGATAAGTCCGAGCTGGAGGAAATCGATATTTGCGCCTGTGATGACCACCAAGACCTTTTTTCCCACCAGTGCCGCACGGTCTTTCAATACTGCCGCTAGCCCCATTGCGCCGGAAGGTTCGGAGATACAGCGCAAGGTCTCCCACAGGACGCGAATCGCCGTAGTTACTTCCGCATTGGTGACGGTCGCGATGCGATGGATCGAATCCTTACAAACCCCAAAGGGTAACTCGCCGGCTTTTCTCACCGCTGTGCCATCGCAAAAAATGTCGAGCTCTTGGAGCTCGATCGGTTTTCCCACTTCCAACGCAACCTTCATCGAGGCCTGACCGATGCCCTCGACGCCTATCGTCTCAATATCAGGCCAGTAAGTTTTGAGCCAGCATGAGACTGCGGATGCCATCACTCCCCCGCCGATTTGCAGATACGCCACGTCAAAGGGACCATGCCCGGAAAGCACCACCTCATCCGCCAAGGTCCCCTGCCCGCCCATGACCTTCAGGTCATCATACGCATGCACATAAACCGCGCCGCTGCCGGATTCATCCTCACGTGCCGCTAGCACGGCCTCATCGTAGCTATCACCTGCCAGCATGATTTTAACGAACTCGCAACCATGATGAAGCACAGCGCTTTGTTTCACCTTAGGGGTTGATCGCGGCATGTAAATTCGCGCCTGAATGCCTAGAGTCCTCGCTGCCAAAGCGACCCCCTGGGCGTGGTTGCCAGCAGAAGCGGTGACCACTCCCTTGGCTCGCTGCTCGGGCGTGAGTTGCGCCATGGCATTGCAGGCACCGCGCCACTTGTAGCTCTTCACCGGACACAAATCCTCCCGTTTTACCCAAATCTCTGGAGAAGGCTCAGGCCCCGGCAGATAGAGTCTCTCCATCGGTGTGGGCTGACCGAACCGATACACCCGCTCGCGGGCAAAAAGGATCTCCTGCCGCAAGCGGCGTTCTAACGGCAAAATATCACGTTCCATCTTGCCTGCACACATCCGCACCAACGGCGCACCATCAAGAAGATTCATCGGCCACGCATACATGGCCGACAGCCATACTTCTCTGGATTTTAGGTTCCGCGCACTCCAGAGGCTGGCGGTTATTTGTTCCAGACGAGTACCTGACCGGCCTTCTCGAGGCGCGGCTTAAGCTTCCCGTATTCGACCTCTTGCACCGGAACGCCGTCGTGGATCGCCAGCACCGCAGCCGTGGCAGCACTTTGGCTAACGCACATGAAAACCGGCTCCATCCGAATGCTGCTGAAGGCGGTATGGCTGGCACTGAGCGCAAAGGTGACGAATAGGTTTTCGCACTCACTCTTCTTCGGCACGATCGCATCGTAGCCGATGGGGTACGGTGGTGAGCCATCTCGGCCTGTAGCCGTTTTGCCTTCCCGAGCGACCACGCCGTTTTTGACAATCCTGCGGATTTCATGCGTATCGGTGCCGTAGCTGCCAAGTCCGATGGACTTCGCTGCGGTCTGCCTTCCAAAAGTATGGTGTTCTGTCATCACGAAATCGCTCACCATACGCCGTGCCTCGCGCACATAGATTTGATGAGGCCAGCCGCCATTGTCGGTAAACTCGTCCTTTGGCAGGCCAAAGCGCTGCATGTCTTTGCGCACCCTTTCTGGCACACGCTCATCGGTGGCCAGGAAATGGAGCAAGCCGCGGTGGTAGTTTTCATGGTCTTTGGCAATCTTCGTGCGCTGTGCATAGCTAGCCTCTGGCCATGCCCACGAAGCGCCCGGCAGGTTGCCGCCAAAGGTCGCCGTGTTAAAATCCCACTTATCGTTTGGCAGCGCATCGTGTTTGGAGAACCAACGCAGATCCATGTCATCGCCATTGGCAAGACAGGCCTCGATGAAACGGACCACTAACTCATAGCGCTTCGGATCATAGTCGGAGGGTGGTATGATCGGAATCTGGTTGTCCCGATCTGTCGTGAGGCAGAGACGGAAACAATAGGCCTGAACACCCGGAGCGGGATCGCCTTGCTTACCCGGATCGCCTTCGTTGATCAAAGGCAACAGCCCGCTCTTTGGATCGCCCTTAACCACATACGGGTCGAGTGGGAAATCCCGATCCCAAACCCCCTGCCCGCCGGGGACACGACCGGTATCACCCGGCATCAGGTGCCCCGTGCGCGGGAGGTATTTGTCGGTGTAATGGATGCCGTTGTAAGTCTCGCCATACTTTGCATTGCCTTCGCGAATGAGGGTGTAGCTCACGCCCGCGCCTGCCATCAGATCGCCCTCATAGGTACAATCAATGAAGATTTTTGCCCGCACGACATCACCATTCTCCATCAGAAGTTCAGTGATGCTTTTCCCGTCTTTTTTAACCGCCTCCAAACGCGCTTCACGCAGCACTTGAACGCCCGCCGCCTTGACTAGCTCATCGAACACCTGCTCCGCTTTGTGCGGTTCGATCGCATAGGCACCACCGGTCGCCGGACCACCACCCTTGCTCACAAAGGGTTTGTCCCACGCCAGCGTCACTCCCACCGTCGCAGCGAGTTTGGTGAAATACTCACGCGCAATCCCACCAACCGAACGTGGATCTCCAATGTCCACCGCACTGAGTCCACCGCTGGTCATTCCGCCGAGATGCCGCCCCGGTTCGGCAATCACCACCGACTTCCCCATGCGAGCTGCCTGCACCGCCGCCGTCACACCACCACTTGTGCCACCATAGACGCAAACGTCCGTTTCAATGACCGCAGCGGAAGCAGCGTGAGTGAAAGCAAGCAAAGCGAGAGAAAAGCGAAGTAGTTCCATAATCAACAAGGAAACAAACTGCGCTAAGTGCGTCAAGCTTACTGGTTAGCTGCTTTGACCAAATGCCAAATCGACAAAAACCAACGACAACGGCGCTCCATCGGTCAGCGTCACCTCCAAACTATTCTTTCCCTCGCGGAGCAGCGCTGCGGGCACGCGCCAGGCGCGGAGCTGACTGGGCTCTGCCAGCATCGACGGATAGGCCACTGGGAACGGTTCTGAAACATCAGCGGTTGGATCGATTTGCTGGCCGTTGAAGGTGGCGTTCCACTTCCCACTGCCGAGGTCCTGGTCCACTTGAATGCGAACCCTTGCTTCCTGTTTCCATCCGGCCTTTGGAGCGGCGAGATCGAAGTTGAATTTTGCAGGCTTGCCCACCTCGATTTTGCGCGGCACGGGCAACGGCTTCATTCCGGGTGCACGCCAACCCGCAGCGATGAACCAATGCTGGGGTGCTTGTGCCAACGCTTGGGGGTCGCACAAGTCCTTCAGCACCTCGAACGGCGGCTCGCCGAAGAGTCCCCTTCCCTCTCCCTGGCCATGCTGGCGATAGTAGGCAAAGTTGAACAAACTGATGCC
>CAZCAL010000004.1:4528-6022 GCA_964496625.1 uncultured Verrucomicrobiaceae bacterium
TGTTTTGAGATGCTCCGGCGTCGCCCGCCGAAAAGGAAACACATCGTAGCCCTTCGTCACCTTGTCGCCCTTCCACAGCGTGTGGCACAACTCAAAGTAGAGCGTCGCTCCAACCGTCTGCTTCCGAATCGCCGCTAGATCGTGCTGCTGGGTCGTAAAGTAATGATCGGACGCATTCACCATATCCAATCCCACCGCGACCAGTGCTTTCAAATCCAGCCCCAGCACATCCAGGGCAGGCAAATGACACGGCACCCGAGCACACAGGAAGCGACGCTTCCCTTCGCGAGTCGTGTGATCCAACAAGGCGCGTACTTCTGCAACGAACGCCGTCATGATCTCGCAACGCTGCTCCACCGTGGTTTCGTTCTCGCGGAAGTAGCTGTAGGTGCGCAGGAAGTCCAGCTCCAGGCCGTCGATGTCGTAGTTCTCACATAGCTCCCGAATCAGTGCAAATTTCTGCACACGCACCTCCGGCACAGCCCAGTTTTGCACCAGATCCGCGCCTCGGATAGAACCAGGCATTATTCGCCACTCAGGATGCTCAGCATACCATCGCGTCACGCTCATCCCAATGCTGCTGCCAGGTTTGTCCCCCGGCTTCGGATCAGTGAATTCTTTGTGGTGCGCGTCGTTCATCCGAAACGAAAGGAACGCCGCCTGCCCGCGCAGTCGGCAACGATCAATAAAGACCTGGACCACATCTCCACCGTCCAGGACGAACTGGCCAAACGAGTCTGGCTTTTGCCCATAGCGCTCTTTGATCCACGCATAATGCTTCGCCAACGGCAGCACCTTACTTGGCCACATTGGCACCATGCCAAGGCCCGGCTGTAGAAGATGCGCGTCCACGAGACCGCTCACCTCATCCACGGTCGCTTCTAGCATCTCCTTGCGGAAAGGCTCGCGCGCCTGATGAAAGGGGCTGACGCAGGAGAGAATGTTTGTCGTGTCATTGCTGTAGATGACACGAAACGGCGGCTTGGGGCGCGATTCCGCACCCATCATTGAAGCGGTAGCGGTTAGTGCGATGAAATGACGACGCTTCACTTGATCGGTTGGAATGTGGGGCGCCGTGCGAACACCGCAAGCGACATTGGAGGATCAGCTATTTGCTCGCTGGGGAAACTAGGAGCGGGAAAAAATGACTGGAGGTCCGCAGGGGGTGCTTTTTCCGTTCTCCCAGGACACGCCTTCGAGCTTAAAGTGATCCTTGTCGATGAAGGTATAGGTCGCGCCATGCATATGCTTGTCTTTGGCTGCATTGAGACCGGGGGTCGGTGCCAGATCAAAGGTCAGCGAATCAGCAGTGCTCTTCACCAGCCTCATGCGCGGCTGATTCCGCAGCATGCAGTAGTGGGTCATGGTCCGCTGGCAATTCACATCGTGGTAGGTGCTCAGCATCTCCATCGGGGTCCCTTCCGCGCAGCGCTCCGCTACCACGGCGTCCCCGGCGTGCCGGCAGCCGTCCCCGGATCCACCTGTGTGCCCGGC
>CAZCAL010000004.1:6032-21919 GCA_964496625.1 uncultured Verrucomicrobiaceae bacterium
CCTCTACCACGGAGTCCCCGGCGATCAGGCGGAACTCCGTATTCATCCTCCCCATCATTGGTGATTCGGCTGACCACTTTCCAACTAGGGTCTTCATAAGCTCAAAAGCGGCTGAGCCCTTGTAAGGAGGCATGTCAGCACAAGCCGCGTGCTTTGTTTTGCCAGACTGGCAGGAGGTGAGTGCCGCACAGGCGGCGATGGTGAATAGGAGTGCGCGTTTGGTCATGGAAACGATTCGTTGATTCTTCAAAGGTATTCTGGACACATCGGAACAGAACCCGTTAAAACATCGACGAACCGCCAAACGACGCGAGGACAAAAAGGTGAAAAAAGTTTCCCCCTGTAAAAACTCCGTCACGGCCCAGCCGCTTTCCACCCATCCTTCAGCTTCGCGGCGAGTCGTTTCACCGTTTCCGCGTGAGCAGCTGCGTTGGCGATGTTCGTATTTTCCAGCGGATCATTCGATTCATCGTACAACTCGATCCCGGCCAACTGATGCTTCAAGTCATGCCACTCAGTGTAACGCCAGCGCTCCGTGCGGATGCTACGCCCCATGATCGGAGGTTTACCGGGTCGGAGGTATTGACTGAAGGCGGCATTTTTCCATGGCCGATTCGGATCCTCCAACAGCGGAGCCAGACTAGTGCCTTCGAGATATTCAGGCAATGGCAGTCCGCAAAGCTCGGCAAGAGTGGGATAGAGATCAACCAACTCAACGAGGGCTCGAGACCGCTGGCCCGCGGCTTTCATGCCGGGGAGGCTTACGAGCAAGGGCACCCGGGTGCCGAACTCGAAGTTGGTCATTTTAGTGAAGAGACCGTTTTCGCCAAGATGGTAGCCATGATCCCCCCAGAGCACGATGAGCGTGTTTTCGCGCAGCCCGAGGCGATCCAGTTCATCCAGCACCCGACCGAGTTGCACATCCATGAAGCTGACGCAGGCGCGGTAACCGCGGATGAGATTCAGAGCCATGCTATCGGAGATTTTGCCGCTTGCAGGCACGGTGCCATAGCTGCGCAGTTCGTAGTTATTGTGAAAAGCTGGCTCGGGTGCGTCTTTCGGACGCCGGGCGTTGGCTGCGATCTGAACCGAGTCCGCAGGATACATATCCCAATACTTCTTCGGACAGGTAAAGGGCAGGTGCGGCTTTACAAAGCCGACCCCGAGGAAGAAGGGTTTTGCCTCGGCTTTCAGTCGCTGAAGTGTTTCGATGGCCTTCACGGCAGTCTGACCATCGGGATACACATCATCGGGTTCGTCAGCGGCTTCAAACGGCGCTGCTCTCAGTTGCTTCGGTTGCTTCTCCTTCGGTAGAGCTTTCAGCCGCTTCACATAGTCGAGCGATTCCTTCGTGAACCAATGTCTGTAGGGCTCACCGTGGTACCATGCTGGCTCACTCCAGGACAGCGGGTCGTCACCGGGTTCGCGTTCACTGTGATGGAAGATCTTGCCGAGGGAAAGGCTGGTGTAGCCGTGGTTTTTGAAGTGCTGCGGCAGGGAGATGACATCAGGCATGTTGGGCCGCATGAAATGCTGATTGTCGAGCACACCCGTCGTGTCGGGGCGCGTGCCGCTCAAGACGCTACTGCGTGAGGGATTGCACACGGCGACCTGGCAGTAGGCGCGCTCAAACAAAAGACTGTCCGCCGCAAGTTTGTCGATGTTCGGCGAATGGACATGTGCGGCACCGTAACAGCCGAGTTCGGGACGCAGATCGTCCACGGCGATGAAGAGGACGTTGAGCGACTGCGCTGCGAATGACCCATGAACGATGAAGAACGACGAAAGGAAGACGAGTGGTAGACGCATGACTTTGAGCGGGTTTATTTTTTCGCGCCGGCCTCCCGGAGCCTCTGCACCTTGGACTTGTAACCGGCCGCACGATTCACCTGGGTAGTCCGCAAGTGTAAAAGGAGCTTCGCGCGCATCTTATTCAGCGTCTCAAGGTGCTCGGGAACTTCGGAGAGATCATGCTGTTCCAGCGGGTCATTTTCGAGATCGAAGAGATACTCCCGATCCTCATCCGCCCAATACTTGTAGCGCGCATCACAGGCCATCATGCGCAACGGGGCTTTGTCACCAATCTCGCTGACGGCGATCGGTCGAACGCGGTCTCTTTGTCCCGTAGCGATGGGAAGCAGTGACTTCGCGAAGCGTCCAGGTGTCAATTCGCCACCGACGGCCTCCACGATGGTGGGATAGACGTCCATCATCTGCACCGGTGCTTTGGTTCTAGCAGGCTGAATCTTCCCCGGCCAACGGACCACCAGCGGCACTCGTGCGGACTCTTCATAGAATCGGCCTTTGGTCAGATAACCATGCGCGCCCATCATCTCGCCGTGATCCGAGGTGAAAACGACGAGCGTGTTGTCCCACGTGCCCCGCGACTTCATCGCCTTGACCAACCGTCCGACGCAATCATCGACCAGCGATATCTTGCCGAGATAGTTCGCGAGCATCAGGCGGGTTTCGGCGTGATCCAGCGCATGCCCGTCGCGCAGATACTTCGCCGGCACGGTCGGCGGCAGCGTAAGTTTTTCGGGGTCGTACATCGTCGCGTAGTCGCCTGGAGCATCCAGCGGTGGATGCGGTGAGTGCAGACTGACGACGAGGCACATCGGCTTCTCTTTCGGCTGCTTGTCAATGAAATCGACCGCGAGTCCAGTGGTGAACCAATCGTGATAGTCCTCTGTTTTCACGACACTAGCGCGCGGCTCAAACTCACCTTTCACGTACCGCCCCCGCAGATCGTCAGCGACGGCTGGCAAGAGCCCCCGCTGCTGAAGGTACTGGGAATAGGCATCACGGCCCTTGTCTGAATCTGGTGGCCCTGGAATATCGATCGCGTATTCCAACCCCAGCGCCTTGTGAAAAGCGCCGCTGTTTTTGAACTGCTCATGCCACGCTGGGCCCGCAGTCCAGTGTGTCTTGCCAATCTGCGCCGTGGTGAGGCCCGCCCGCTGAATGTCGCGAAACATCGGCGCGTCCTCCGGCTTCGGGTAGTAGCCCGCCGCATTTCCCCACAGGCCGTGCCCAGCATTGTGCGGGTAAAGCCCGGTGAGGAGCGACACCCGAGCTGGCATGCACACGGGCGAGGTGGTGTAGCAGGCATCGAAGATCATGCCTTCCCGAGCGAGGCTATCGAGATGCGGCGTCCTCACCTGAGGATTGTCCCAACCCACATAGCGGGGATTCCATTGATCCGCGATGACGACCAACACATCTGGCTGGGGCTCGGTGGCAATGACCCGACAAGGCAAGACGACACAAAATGCCAAGCAAAAAAGATTCCAGTTCATGGGACGCGACACAATCAGACAAAGTGAACGATGGAAGGCGCACGATCTCACCGTAAAAACAATCCGTCACTTCTCCCCAACAGACCACCATGCACACCCTGTATCGTCTCCTCACCCTGGCCGTCCTCCTTGGCAGTCATCCTCTAATGGCCGAAGTTCAAGCTCGGCCAACGATCCCAACGCACACGCGAACCGAGGATGTCGTGTATGGTCGCAAGTTCGGCGTCGCGCTGACTCTGGACGTGGTGCAACCTGAGAAGCCCAACGGCTACGGCATCGTGTACATGGTCAGCGGCGGATGGGTGTCAGGTTACTCGCCAAACACGCCCGACTACTACGCCCCCTTTCTCGCGCATGGCTACACCGTCTTCTCCGTGCGCCACGGTTGCCAGCCCAAGTTCATCATCCCAGAGATCACCCAAGACATTCACCGTGCGATCCGCTTCATTCGGCACAATGCAGCGAAGTGGGGCATCGATCCAGAAAAACTCGGCATCAGCGGTGGCAGTGCTGGCGGTCATCTATCGCTGACCATGGGCGTCTATGGCGGCCCTGGTGATCCCAATGCAAAAGATCCGATTGATCGGGAAAGCAGCGCCATTCAAGCCATCGCCTGCCTCTATCCTCCCACCGATTTCCTCAATTACGGCAAACCTGGAGAGGACGCCGTCGGTATTGGCACCCTGAAGAACTACAAGGGCGCATTCGGCCCAGAATCTGACACGCAAGAAGGTCGCCATCGGCTTGGCCTGGAGGTTTCCCCCATCTACCACATCACCCCAAAGCTGCCACCCACCTTCATCATCCACGGCGACCAAGATTTTCTCGTGCCGATCCAGCAGTCAGAGAGCTTTGTCGCCAAGGCCAAAGAAGCTGGCGTCACAGCAAAACTCGTCGTCAAACCCGGTGCCGCCCACGGCTGGGCGGATCGCCAACCCGACTACGAACAGTTTGCGCAGTGGTTTGATGAGCATCTGCTCGGCGTGAGGAAGCCGTGACCACTGATCACTTCGCAATCAGCTGTACCGCATCAGCTCCGACGATGCCATCGGTATCGGCGTTCTCAATGGTGATGACGGCGGGCTTGTCTTGCTCAAAACGGAATACGCCGAGGGGGATGAACAACTGATCGATCGGTGGCAGCTGCTTCTGATTCACCTTTGTCGATGCTTCGCCATCGGAGTGATGAATCGTGACGGGCACATTGCTGGCGCGATTCGGCGCAGAAGCATAGGACAACCGAACCTCGTAGAGGCCCGTCTTCGGAACCTTCATCGTGTACCTCACACTCAGGTTTCCCTTCTCCCCGTTGGCATCATGGATGCTGGCACCATCAACGGGATGCCCGTAGCTGCTGCCAGTCCAGTGACCCGTCTTCGCCGCATCCTGATCGTCCATCACCAAACCCGGGAGTTTTGCAGAGCGCACCATCTTAGCCAACTCTGCCAACTCCATCACTGCTTTTTGTTCAAGCAGGCGTTTCCTCAGTGCCACCACGTCAATGTCTTGAACGCAGACGTTCGACCGCAATGCCTGCACCGCCGCGAGGCCACTGGCATGACCCAGTGCCATATACACAGGCTCCATGCGCAGTGAGCAATAGGCGATGTGACTGGCAGAGACACAGACGGGAACCAACAAGTTTTCACATTCACCACGCTTCGGCGTCACAGAGCGATACGGGATCTGATACGGCAACGCAGGTGTGTCCTGAAAGCTGCCTTCATCACGCACCGTGTCATCGGGAGCAAGGATGCGCTGCACAATGTGGCAATCAATCAGGAAGGAACCCATGGCGACTCCATCCTCTTTAAAAATGTCCGTTTGCAGGTCCTTCTGCACCAAGACGTAGTCGCCGATCATGCGGCGCCCCTCCCGGATGTAGAGCGCATAGGGCCAGTGGTCATTGTCCACAAACTCGTCTTTGCACAGGCCCCATGAATTCGCCTGATCACGCAGAGACTGCGGCACACGTTCGTCATGCCCGAGGAACCACAGCATGCCCTGAGTGAAATCAATATGATCCCGCCAGATGCGCGCACGTGTAGTGGCATCGCCGTCTGGGTAACCGAAGTTGGCACCAGGATAGTCAGTGGAAAACAAGCCCTGCGCATTGAGGTCATATTTTCCATTGGCCACGCCGCCCAAGTGAAACAAGCGCCCAAAGCGGATGCCGGGAAAGGCTTTGATCAATCGCAGCAAAAGTTCATAGCGCGACGGATCGTAATTGGCAGGTTTTGGAAAGGGCACACGGATCTCAGGACGTTGCGTCACGCAGATGCGGAAGTTGTAAGACTGGGTGCGATGATCGGCATCGCCACGCTGCAACGTATCTGCTGGATAGACTCCGAAGATCGGCTTCCCATCAGCATCCAATCCCGCAATACTGGCGGGAGTGCCGTGAATGTAGCTCGGTCCAGTGCCACCGATGCTGGGGCAATCACTTTCCATCACCTCCACCGTGCGCGGGCGAATCTCCATGGGGTGATAGCCCGCTAGTGACTCACCATACTGTGCACTGCTCTCCCGACCCACGATATAACTGACCTTTGCTGCCGCCATGAGGTCACCTTCATAACTGGCGTCAATGAACATCTTGCCTTCATATTTTGTGCCTCCCGACGTGGTCAGTTGCGTGATGCGCCCACCATCTTTCGCAATCGACCTCAGCGACTGACCGGTCACCACCTTCACTCCCGCCTCGGCCAGCATGCCCTTGAATGTGGCCATATTCACCGAGGGTTCGGCATACCACATCGGCGTGTTGGGTTTAGCTGCGGCAGCTCGACTGAAGAACTCGCGCGGAAACCCTCCGATGGTTTGCTCCTTCCCGACATCAGACCGACAAAGCCCACCCGTGACCATGCCACCGATCCATTTTGTTGGCTCAATCACGACAACCGAGGCCCCCTCCCGAGCCGCTACGACGCTGGCAGCGATTCCCGCGGGAGTGCCGCCATAAACAATGAGGTCCGCATCCTCAGAAAATGCAAATCCGGCGAAGAGTAGAGTGAGTGCGAGCAACCTTTTCATTCCAACGGGTGATGTATCTATAACAAAAAGTTCAGCTATCGTCCCATATTTGAGTACCCGCCAGAGTATTTACCCCCAACTCCGCCACCAGAAGAAGGCACCTCACATTCTTTGCCCCATTTTCGCTAACTGGGCCGCACCCTCGATCCAATCCACCTCATGAGGAAAGCGCTTTGACTTGGCAGCGATAGCAGCCACAACACCAGCAGCCTCCCCCATGGCGACGGCGTTACCCGTCACGCGATAACTCGCATGGGCAATAAAATCACCACTGATGCAACGACCAGCCATCATGAGGCCGTCGACATCCTTCGCGATCAATGCGCGGAGAGGTATGTCGTACGGATGCATTTTGAAATCGCTGTGATCAATCGGCTTTTTCTGATTGGTCTCCTTGGAATCCGCATGAATATCGACACCAAATGTCACCCGAGCCACGGCGTCTTTTTGCCGAGCCCCCTCAATTAAATCCTGTTGAGTGACGGTGTAGCGCCCCCGAATCCTCCGCCCATCACGCACCCCTATCTGCTCCGCCGTGGCAGCGATTTGCAGCCCCTCCCACACCCCGCCCAACTGCCGCAGGGCACGCATGATGCGGAAAATCTCCGCACGCGAACGCACCGTCGCAGCGCTGATGGCTGCCGCATCCCAAGGCTTGATACCGTATTCGTGATTGAGCATGAGCATCACCAAATCGTCCCGCACAGGGAAGATGGTGGGGTGACCGTATGAAGCCTCCACCCCCCCACGCTTGAGTTCCTCTTTAAACGCTTCCATGCAGGTGAGATGACCTCCCGGCCCATTGAACGCGTCCGTCCCATTGAAGGAAGTAAATGCGGCAATTGCCTTCACATCCTTCACCACCGCCAGTGCATTCATCGTCATCGGCTGGCAGGGACAATCCTTGGCTTGCCCCACTTCCCAGGCACAACCTGCCTGTGCACCAACATCGCCATCACCCGTGGCATCGATAAATACCGGGGCGCTCCATGCCTGCCGGCCTGATTTAGATTCAGTCACAATGGTGCGTAGTCTGCCACCCTCACGGAAGGCGGCACAGACCCGAGTATGGAGTTGAAACTGCACATTTGCGTCCGCGCACATTTCCTCCAGTAGCACCTTCATTTCCTCAGGCTCATAGACAAAGCGACTCGGGTTGTTGCCGCGACGCGCATCCCTTTCATCCAGGCGTATGTCGATCTCCCTTGTGATGCCAGGCTTGTCAAAATCAAAGATGTATGTCAGTAGGCCCGCTGTCCATACTCCACCAAGGCATCCATGAACCTCAAACAGCCGCACCTTGGCCCCCGCACGTGCGGCAGTAATCGCCGCAGCAACACCTGCCGGACCAGCCCCGCATACGATCACATCCGCATCGTCTGTCAGCGGGATCTGAGCGCTTGGCTCCATAAACCCCTTTCCGTCGACAGAAGGCGAGGGAGCGGTACTCCCACCCAGAGTGATTGACGGAACAGCGACTGCGCTGAAGGCGGCTGTGCCAAGGAAATCGCGGCGGCTAAAGGCAGTGTTCATAGGGGTGGGCGGTACGCACTAGATGACGCGCCCCCCAACAGGGCAACCGAAAACCCACACGCAGGTTCAAATCCAGAAGGCAGCAAAGAGATCGAGCCCATTAGCACACACCAAGTTCGATTTTCCGACCAGCCGATTCATGCAACTGGTGCAAAAGATTAGACTTATCAGTGCTAAACCTATCTGATAGATGTGCATAAAGAAACTCATAGACAACCAATCTCTTGCCATGAATCGGCCCCTGTATTTTTTGATGCTCACCCTCACGTGCATAGCGACCGCCCGTGCCCAGGTCACACGTGACTTTGCTGTTGATCTAAAGGCCGATGTGTCTCCAATCGTCCCTCACATCACTCTAAGTTGGTCCCTGCGACAGAACGCAAATATTTCAGCCCAGAAAATCTATCGGAGACTGAAGGGCGATCCGACTTGGGTCCTGCAAGCCAATCTCACAACCTCAGACACGGGCTGGGCTGACTCCAGCGCCGTCCCTGGCGTGGAATACGAATACTGGATGCAGCGCAGCTATACGACGATCTCCCCCAACGTCGCCATTGGGTACATTGCAGCAGGCTACAACCTGCCAATGGTCGAAGATCGCGGGAAGATTCTCCTGGTGGTGGATGACACGATGCTGACCCCGCTGGCGCCAGAGATTGACCAGTTGAAACTGGATCTGACCGCGGATGGCTGGACGGTGGTGTCCATCCCCGTCGCACGACGCGACTCTTTGACCGATGTCACTGCAGTTGCCGACACTAAGGCCTTGATCAAGGCTGCGTACGACGAGGACCCGACCAGAGTGAAGATGGCTTATGTCCTCGGTCATGTGCCCGTGCCGTATGCAGGAGTCCAGGCACCGGATGGCCACAGCAATCACGTCGGAGCATGGTCTGCCGATGGATTTTATGGCGACATGAACGGTAGCTGGACCGATTCAACCCAAAACAACACATCCTCAACGGAGACCCGCATCCACAACATTCCAGGAGACGGTAAGCTGGATCAAAGCACGATTCCCAGCCCACTAGAAATCATGGTCGGCCGCGTGGATTTGCGCAATATGCAGAGAGCGCCAGCCACCAATGTAACGGAGGTAGCCTTACTCCGCCGTTACCTCCGCAAAGCTCATGACTTCAAGGTCAAGCAAGGTGCCTACGCAAATCTGGAGCGTCGTGTGCTGATCCGTGATGGGTTCGGCAACTTCAGCGGCGAGTCTTTCATGCGCACAGGATGGGCCTGGGGATTCACAGGCGTCGGCAGACCACCCGAGGTGAGTTATGATGAAGCGCCAAGCGGCGATTGGTGGACTTTGGCCAGCGCCAATGACTACCTGATGGCCAATGGGAATGGCGGTGGGAGTTACGAGACTTGTGGTAGCGTTGGCAACACCGCAGATTTTGGCAGGCGCCCGTTCCGGGCAGCTTTCGTTTCCCTCTTCGGCAGCTATTTTGGTGATTGGGATGTGACAAACAACCTTATGAAGGCTCCGCTGGCTGGCAATGCCACGGGAGATGGGTTAGGTCTTTGCTGCTTCTGGGCGGGTCGCCCGACCTTTTTCATGCACAGCATGGCTACGGGCGAGACTCTGGGTTACGCCATTCGCCAGTCCATCAACTCGCAGTTTTCGAGTATCAGCAACCCAGTTTATACGCCGATCAATTTCCCAGGTGGCGGAACCCACCTTGGGCTGATGGGGGACCCCGCCTTGCGGCTGCATGTCGTGGAGCCTCCACAGCACCTCGTGGCTAGCAGCTCGAACGGTAGCGTGAACCTTGCCTGGGCTGCATCGGGCGAAGCAAATCTTCTCGGCTACCACGTCTATCGTGCCACCTCAGCCTACGGCCCATTTGCGCGCTTGACGCCATCCCCACTCGCGACACCAAGCTTCACTGATTCCACGGGATCGTCTGGAACCAGCTACTCCTACATGGTTCGTACGCTGAAGATGGAGAGTTCCCCAGGTGGCACATATGCAAACCTCAGCCAGGGTGAGATGATAAGCTTGGCTGTGGCTACAGGGGCAGCAGGTATTCCACTGAATCCCACCGGACTGACAGTCGCTCAGGCAAGTTCAGTGAGTGCACAGCTCTCCTGGCGTGACAATGCCAGCGATGAGACGGGCTACCGGGTCGAGCGCAAGTCTGGCCCCAGCGGGAGTTTTAGCCTTCTCACCACCCTGCCAGCAAATACCACATCCTGCACTGATCCGGGGCCATTTAGCGCCAACGAGACCTACTACTACCGTGCCTTTGCTACCAATGGAGCAGGAGATTCCGCACCATCAAGTGGTGCCTCCTTCGATGCAGTTCCGGGCTTCTTTGAATTCGCCTCGACAATGACCAAAGTCAGCAAAAGCGTCAGCTCCGCGACGATCCCCGTCAAACGCTTCGGCGGCAAAAGCGGTGTAGTGACAGTCAACTATGCGACCAGTAATACCTCAGCACTTGCTGGCACGCACTACACCACCACCAACGGAACCTTGACCTGGGCAGACGGTGAGAGCGGGGAGAAGAACATCACCGTACCCATCACCAACACAGCGCTCCCCCAGAACCCAAAGCAATTTCGCATTACACTGAGTTCCCCATCCTCTGGAACGGGTATCGGGACTTACAACGCGATTTCAGTGCTTATCGAAGATCCCGCTGCGACGTTGCCAACGCCATGGGCGCAGACGGTGATCGGGGCCGTGACTGATAGCTCACCAGCAGTGCAGGCGGAGGGTGCTATCAGCTCCACGACAGTCGGCGGCACCGGACTAGCTACTGCGGCCACCTCTGAGGCGGGTCAGTTCATCTATCAAACGCGTTCAGGAGACGGGGTATTGACGGCGCAAGTGGCTGCGGCAAGTCCTGCCCAGTCAGGTGCCCGCTATGCCGTGATGATTCGTGAAAATTTCACCAGCGGCGGGGCACTTATGGCTGGCACCAGCACGAGTAGCAGTACAGGGGAGGGCACCAAGATGCTCTACCGCACCACCTCATCGGGAACAGCAGTTTTTGCGGGCGCTGTCACCGCACAGGTAGCGCCACGATGGGTGCGAATCACCAGGGCAGGCAACAGTTTCACCTCAGAGTCGTCTGCAGATGGGGTGAACTGGAATACCCATGGCACAGCCACCGCTGTCATGGCACCGACGGCACAGTGGGGGCTTTTCCACCATTCTGATGATCGCAGCGGAACTACCTATTCAGGCAACTATCAGGTTGTCCCTTTTCAAAACATCTCCTTCACCACGATCAGCGGCCCCTCTGCGCCGGGAACGCTCACTGCAACGCAACCTTCACCTGGGCGGGTAACGCTGTCCTGGGGGGCAGCGACACTTGCCGCAGGCTATCGGCTGGAACGTCGTGTGGAAAATGGCATCTTCACCCAGATTATTGACCTACCTAGTGGCACGCTAACTTTCAATGATGACCAGACTGGGGCCGATACCGCCTACGAATACCGAATCTACGCCTTCAATGGATCAGGTAATGGCCCACTCTCCAACACCATCCAAGTCACCACGCAGCCCGGTGATATTTATGCCCTCATTGATGGGAGCCTGACATCGAATGCAGACGCCAGTATCAAGGGCGGATCACCAGGCAGCAACAGTGGATCAGAGAGTCAGCTCAGTGTCTCCGGCCTATCTTCAACTGCGACCACTGCCACGACTGCCAAGTCCTACTTCCGCTTCGATGTCACCGGAATGCCCACGTTAAAGACCGCAGCAGTCCGCCTCTGTGTTTCAGACTTAAAGGACTTCGCTCAAACTGGATACAATTTCACCGCCCAGCTGCGCTTCCTTCCAGATGCAGCAGACAGTTGGTCTGAAAACAGTATCACCTGGGCAAATGCACCGAACAATAACACCGCCACCAGCTCTTTCCTGACTGGAACAACCTTGGTCTCCACATTGAGCATCACCCCCGCCTCCATGCCAAGTATCGGTAGCATCCTCCAGCTCGACGCCAGCGCTGCCCAGATCAATGCCAACCGAGGAGCAGATAACTTCGTCACCTATGCGATGAATGCGACGACGCCGTCCGCGACCATCTATTTCGCCTCCAAAGAACACCCCTCCCTCCCGCCCCCATCGCTAGAGGTCACCTACGCATCCCCTCTCCCAACACGTCCTTCGTTTCTCATCGTCAGTGAGGGCAGCGGCAACAATCTTGACCTCACCTGGCTCGATAACTCCAGCACCGAAACTGGATTTGAAATCGAACGACGCGAGGCGGGTGGAACCTTTGCGCCCCTCATCACCCTTGCAGCAGGAACAACCACTTACACAGACGCATCCACCCTCAATGGCGCCACTTATGAATATCGTGTTCGAGCGCTTAGCACGGGAGGGAATTCCGTCTGGTCCACCGTCGTCGCGGCGACGGCTGGAGGCAGCACTGGACCTTTGACGGGGTTTGCCAATGGCTATTCCGCATGGATTAATTACAGCGGCACAGCCTTCGAAGAAGATGCAGCTCCCCTTGCTGATCCAGATGGAGATGGAGTGCCGAATCTCCTCGAATACGCACTTGGAACTGTCGCCGACATCGGAAACTCCGGCACCAATACCCACGCAGGTTCTGTTGAGATCGATGGGCAGCAACACCTTACGCTCACCTTTCAACGGAGACTCGACGCGACCGATGTCTCGCTGACGGTAGAAGCCTCCAGCTCCCTGGTCGGCCCATGGCTGGCGCTGGATCCATTGCAACCCCAGAATCAGGCGAGCGCCCAGAAGGACCTACCCTCGGCAGGTTGGCAGACATTAACAATTCTAGATCCAGTCCCCAACGAAATCAGTGCACCACGATTCATGCGGCTTCGAGCGACACAGCGCTAAAACTCAATGCCATTCGAGGTGCGACCCATCCGAGCGTTATCAATTCTGGAGATCTTCCATCGTCAGGACAACGCTCGGCAATAGCCGCTGGGCATTGGAAAGGTAGGAATGCACCTGCTGCCGACGCACCGAATCTGAGCGAGGATCATTTGGCAAGGACTGCGCAGCAGCACTTGCTGCATAGTAGTAGTTGCAAGCTCGGATAGCATTTAGCAGTTCCACCGGAGGCGTATCGCCAAGATCACAAGATGGGAAACTCCCGCCGAGCGCACGTTTACCCATCCAGTCCAGTAGCGGAAAACCGTGCAGCAGTTCCTTCCCCAGAGGCCTACGCGGCCCCACCCAAGCGAGCAGTGGTCGATCATCAGTAATCGGCGGATACAGATCATAGGACGGCTGCGCTGAATGCAGATCACAAATCAAGAGCATTCTCACGTGCTCAGCTGAACGAAAAAATGGCGATTGCTGGGCCAGCTTCCTCCCCCATGATGTCGAGAGTTGATTCGCAAAAAAATCCCGCGAAACCGGTAGCGGCGAAACAGACCCAATCAAACCCACCACAGGTGAAAACGGATCAAAGTTGGCCCTTACCATCATCGCCCATGGAAAAACATCCGCGAAAGTTCGCACGATCATTCCAGCGGTCTCGGGTGTGTGCTGATAGCAGGGTAGCCACAGACAGGTGACGCCACCATCTGTTAGATGCCCACGACACAGCGCAAAAAATTCCTTCGAATACAGCAGCGCACTCCCTTCCTCGGCACCAAAAAAAAGATCGCAAACAATTGCATCCCACAAGCCCCGTTGCTCCAGCACATGGCGTCCATCACCGATGGTAACCTTTGCACGAGGATCGCTAAACAGCGCCGCATTCCACTCGCCAAAATGGGTCCTCGCCGCATCCACCACCTGCGGCACTAGTTCGACAGCCTCCAGTTCTTTCACCGGAAAATCCAATGCCGCCGCCGCAGAAATGCCCGCCGCCATTCCAATCGTAAGCACTCTCCGAGGCTCCTTACAAAACAACAACGGAACCCAGCTCTGATGCCGCTGTGATGCAAGCGCCTGGCCCGTGCCACTGAGCCGCTGTCGGGAATTCAACAAGATGTGACGCGAACCCGTCCCCCTGTCCTCCATCACGACGACGGGTCCGTATGGGCCGCTCCTCGCTTCGATTACCCGCTGGTCAGAAGGCACTCCCAGCGCCTTCTGCTCGCGCACACTTTGGGTAATCCCACACAGCAGCACCGCCCCTCCCAGCAGGAAAGCCCTTCTTCTCGCCTTCAAAACGCAGAGCGCCACAGTCAAGAGCGTCAGATATCCCCAACCAACCGCCACCGCCCCACGCGCCACGCCCACAACAGGCAGTATCCAAAATATCGCCGCGAGGGCGCCAACTCCAGCTGCAACTTTATTCACCGCCACAGCCGCGCCCAACACACGAGCATGACCACCACTCCTCACCTGAACCAACTCCCAACCCGCAGGGAAAACGCCCCCAAGGCAGAAGGCGATGGGCAATAATAAGCAGCATCGCCAAACAGCTTGGCCCAACATCCCCGACGGCGTCCCAGCGGTCAGCGCCAGATCCCTCAGGCAAAACACCTCCCCGACGGCCGGCACAAAAAACAGAAAAAACGCACTACTTCCCGCCGCCCAGGCCAATAGATCAAGCGGCCGATAGCCCCGACGACGTAATCCAGCCACGGCTAAAGAGCCAAGCCCCAACCCAGAAATAAACACAGCAAGCACACCACACAGCGCATAGACAGAACCTTCCATCACTTGCCTCACCCAGACGATCAACAAAGTCTGTGCCATCAATGATAGACACCCTGAAGCGATAAGGACGATCCACCCCAATGGAGCAGCAACCTGGGGACAAGCCGACGGCACCGCCGCAGTCTGCGGGACCGAGGGCGCAGATCGTCCCAGCATCCATGCAAAAAGACCAGCTGAAATCTGCACCGCCACGGCCAACTGAAATGCACCGGTAACACCAAACCAAAGCGGTAACCAGACGCCTCCCGCAGCAACACCCAGAGCAGCCCCCAGCAGATTCATTCCATAAAACAAGCCACCGCGAGACATGCGCTGATCGAGCGTCTCCACAAACGCCTCCCCTAGACAGGCGAAACCAAAACCTGAGGCCACGGACGCAGGTCCGACCAAAACCAAGCTACCCACTAGATCTCCACCCACCAAAACTACCGCAGGAAAAGCAAGAAAGCCCAACACTGCACAGATTCCCGAAAGGACCTCAAAACTACCATAGCGACGCAGTGGCTTGACTCTGCCAGGAATGATCCGTGATCCGAGGAGGTTCCCGAGAGCAGCGCAGACAAAAAAAACCGCCATCACCAGCGCCGCCGAAACTGCCGTGCTTCCAGAATGGATCGCCACTTGGCGCATCCACACGGTTTCAAGTGTCAGCACAGAGAAACCCGAAACGGCCCACAACAACGCCCACGCAAAGATCCTACTGCGTTGGAAGCGTGTGGAGACGATCTCTGAATCGGATGACATCAATCTGGGAGACAACTTGACTATCTAACTACCACACCCCGGTGTCAAAAGGAACCACTCCACCCCAAATCTGTGCAACCGTTGCACAACAAATGCGCCAAAATCACCACTTCAATGTGTTGCCGGGCCCATAGCCCCCATTATGATGTTAGGCATGAAACAAATCCCCTGCCTACTATGCTGCCTTGTCGGCCTCTCCACTGCGACAGCTCGGGAATTTCGTGAACTGACCAATACGGAAGGCCGGAAGATCCAGGCGGAACTCCTCGATTTGCAGGGTGGAACCGTGAAGGTTAACGTCAATCTAAAGCCCTATGACATTCAGTTGGATTCACTCTCCAAGGAAGACCAGGACTGGCTGACTAACTGGGATCTAGTCCGCAAACAAGGAGCCGAAGCAGCCTACTATCGGGAGGTTATATTTACCGATGACTTCGCAAAAGACGGTTTCGGCGAGCGCTGGGGTCACTACAAGAGCGGTAGCATTGTGAAGGATGGTGTGCTCGTCGGTATAACACCCGAAGGTTCCGACCACCCCGCCGTGGACAGCATCAAGTTTGAAGGTCGAAGAGACATGGAAGTTTCCGTTAAATTTCAATTCGTCAGTGACCGTGCCAAGAGCTTCAACGTCTGGTTTGACGACTTCAACTACAAGGGTTCCC